>JAUIKI010000029.1 GCA_030430875.1 Gammaproteobacteria bacterium
AGAGCATTTACTTTGATAATGATATGACCTGATTTACCGTCTTCTACTAGTTTCTCTTCGCGAGATATCAAATCAATAATACCTTTTTGTAGTGTGAATGGAGCGTATAATAGCTTTTTAAACCGTGAGGTTTTTCCCATGCCGGTGAGTTGTTGAAACAGTTTGTGAACATCATTGCAAATTGCTTCATCGCAGGTTAATAAACTGTAATCAGTGTATAGCCGTGCATTTTTTGGATGATAATTTCCGGTCCCTAAGTGAGCATACATATTAAGCTGGTTGTCTTCACGACGCACAATGAGAAGCATTTTGCTGTGAGTTTTATAGCCCACGACACCATAGACAACCACTGCTCCAGCTTCTTGCAGACGGCTTGCCAGTGCTAAATTATCTTCTTCATCAAAGCGTGCTCGAATTTCAATAACAGCTGTGACTTCTTTGCGATTACGGGCAGCTTCAACGAGTGCATTAACAATCTCTGAGTCAGCACCCGTTCGATAAAGTGTTTGACGAATGGATAAAACATCTGGATCTTTTGCAGCTTGCTGTAACAAATCAACTACTGGAGTAAATGATTGAAACGGATGAAATAATAAGGTGTCAGTTTGTTTCATTACTGAGAATAAGCATGCGTTATCAGCAAGATTTTTTGGCATGCCAGGGGTAAAAGGTGGAAAATACAGGTCAGGTCTATCAATTAGATCATTTAACGCCATAAGGCGCCCTAAGTTGACGGGACCATTGACGCGATATAAGGCATCTTGATCTAGCCCAAATTGGGTTAATAAAAATTGTGACAGTTCGTCGGGACAATTTTCAGCTACTTCAATACGTACTGCGTCTCCATAAGGGCGCAAGAGCAGTTCACCTCTGAGCGCTCTTGCAAGATCTTTGACTTCTTCTTCAAGAATCTCAACATCTGCATTTCGGGTGATCCGAAACTGATAGCAGCCAGTTGAGGTCATTCCAGGAAACAGTTCATCTAAGTGAGTATGTATCATGGATGATAAAAATACGAAATTATCACCTTGCTCACAAATATCATTAGGTAATCGAATTAAACGTGGCAGTGAGCGTGGTGCTGGCACAATGGCGAGGCCACTATCACGTCCAAAAGCATCTTTGCCTTCAAGTGAGACAATGAAATTTAGACTTTTATTAACCAAGCGCGGGAATGGATGTGCTGGGTCCAGGCCAATAGGGCTAATGACAGGCAAAACTTGGTGTTGAAAATAGCGTTTTATCCATGCCGCTTGTTTTGGTGTCCAATCACTACGTTTGATAAAATTAATGTTTTCTGCTGCTAAAGCAGGAATTAATATATTATTTAAAACATCATACTGCTTATCTACTATCTCATGACAAATCACGCTAATTTGTTTCAATACTTCTTGAGGATGTAGCCCATCTGCATCAACAGATTCCTTTGAAAATTGAATTTGTCGTCTGAGACCAGCAACTCGAATTTCAAAAAATTCATCAAGATTATGGCTAAAAATCAGCAGAAACTTGAGTTGTTCAAGTAGCGGCTGTCGTCCATCCAGCGCTTGTTCAAGTACGCGAATATTAAACTGTAGATGACTTAAATGACGATTTAGGTAGAGTTCTGGACTATTTAAATCAATGCGTTGCATAATTCCCCAAGTTTTTTAACTATAGATTTTAAAGAGGTTACTTGTTTATTATGACAAAAATAAGTCAGTTTGGCAGAGGTTTTATGAGAATAGCCGACTAAATTTAGCTGATTTGATATGATTTTGAAGAGGTAGATTAAGATGTAAGCGTTGTGTGGTATTGCTAAGCAAGGCTCCTTGCCTTGCTTAGCATGTTTGGCGAGACTAGCCTGCCATATCTTTTAAGCCCTTTAATGGAAGAACTTTTACGACTGTGCGTGCAGGTTTTGCTTGGAAAACAGCTTCTTCGCCAGTGAAAGGGTTAATTCCTTTGCGTGCTTTAGTTGCTTTCTTTTTGATGGTTTTGACTTTGAATAATCCAGGTAGCACAAATTCGCCCGCAGAATTTTTCTTAACATGACGTTCAATTAACGTAGTTAATTCATCCAGAACAGTCGTCACTTGTTTTTTATTTAGCTCTGCTTTTTCAGCAATCTCAGTGACAATTTGTGTTTTAGTGAAACGAGTTTTGATAGCAGGTGCGCTTTTTGTCACTGGAGCTTTGGCTGCTACTTTCGTTTTTGCCACTGGTTTTTTAGCTGCAGTGGTTTTTTTTGCTGGTTTTTTTGTTGGCATGTTTAGAAGTCCCCTTTAATAATTTTTTGAAAAAAATAACTCAACTAGCTTACAGTCTGCCAGCTTAGGCGCTATATATAGAGCATAAAACAACTTTGGACAAGCTTTTTTCGAAAAAAAGCCTAAAAATACCGAGGTTTCTTGAAAAAATGATAGAAAATAATATTTTTTTTACTGAAAAATAAAATGCTTTTTCATATTTTGTCAGTAAATTCGTTTATAATGGCAAACCAGTTTTGTTGTCGTTTTTTTAATGAAAAATTATGCATGAGGTAAGTGAGATTTATGCCAATTTATGAATATGAGTGTCAGGATTGTGGGCATGTGTTTGACACGATTCAAAAGATTTCAGAAGAACCGTTGATACAATGTCCGGTGTGTCAACATAATGCACTTAAGAAATTAATTTCAAAAAGTGCATTTCAACTGAAAGGGACAGGTTGGTATGAAACTGATTTTAAAGGTTCAGCCAAGAAAACTGAAAAGCAATCAGATCAAGCTACAGCGGACACAGAGGATAAAAAAGTGGATTCCAGTTCAGAAAAATCGTCGGCAAGTATTAGTAGCAGTGAAAAATCTGAAACAACAAAAACTAAACAGGAATAATTTATGCGCACGCATTTTTGTGGTGAAATCAGTCAAAAACAAGAAAATGATGTGATTGTTTTATGTGGTTGGGTGCATAGACGACGAGATCATGGTGGTGTGATATTTATTGATTTGCGTGATGTTTCAGGTATTGCTCAGGTCGTGATTGACTCAGATGAGCACAGTGAAATTTTTGCGCTTGGTGAGCGATTGCGACATGAGTATGTGCTGCGTGTTGAAGGAAAGGTTCGTTTGCGGCCTGAAGGGACTGAAAATCCAGATATGCAAACGGGTGCAATTGAAGTTATTGTTAATACATTAGAAATATTGAATGCATCTAGTGTATTACCCTTCCAGTTAGATGAGCACTCTTCTGTCGGCGAAGACACACGATTGCGTTATCGATATTTAGATTTGCGGCGACCAGAAATGTTAAATCATTTGCGATTTCGTTCGAAAGTGACTCACCATATTCGTAATTTTTTGGAAAATAATCGATTTATTGATGTTGAAACGCCTATATTAACCCGGGCAACACCGGAAGGAGCGCGAGACTATCTGGTGCCAAGCCGTACGCATGCAGGTCACTTTTTTGCTCTGCCACAATCTCCGCAACTATTTAAACAAATCTTAATGGTTTCAGGTGTGGATCGTTACTACCAAATTGCCAAATGTTTTCGTGATGAAGATTTGCGTGCTGATAGGCAGCCTGAATTCACTCAGGTGGATTTGGAAGCATCATTTGTCGATGAAAAAGCCGTGATGCAAATTGCTGAGGAATTAATTCAATCACTATTTGCTGATATATTATCAGTGAATTTACCAACATTTCCATGTATTACTTATGCTGAAGCAATGCAACGGTTTGGTAGTGATAAGCCTGATTTGCGTATTCCGCTGGAATTAGTCGAGCTAACTGATTTGATGCAAGATGTTGAATTCAAAGTGTTTCGTGAGGCTGCGCAAACAGGTAGAGTTGCAGCATTAAAACTGCCAGGTGGAACAGAGTTAAGTCGAAAAGCTATCGATGATTACACTAAATTCGTGAGCATATATGGTGCAAAAGGACTCGCTTATATTAAAGTAAATGATCTTGCTGCAGGGTTCTCAGGACTACAATCACCAATTTTGAAGTTTTTTCCTGAGCAAGTTATTCAGTTAATATTGGAGCGTGTTGCTGCACGAACAGGGGATATTATTTTCTTTGGCGCAGACAGTGTTAAAGTTGTTAGTGAGGCGTTGGGTGCTCTGCGGGTAAAATTGGGGCACGATTTAAAACTATTTGATCAAAATGCTTGGGCGCCATGTTGGGTAGTTGACTTTCCAATGTTTGAACAAAATGAAAAAGGTGGATTGCAGGCACTACATCATCCTTTCACTGCACCGAGTTGCTCGATTGACGCCTTGCAAAAATCACCACAAGAGGCATTATCAAGAGCATATGATATGGTGTTGAATGGCGTTGAGCTTGGTGGCGGTTCGATGCGAATTCATGATGCTGCAATGCAACAAGCTGTATTTAAATTGCTTGGAATTTCAACGAATCAAGCAGAAAAAGAGTTTGGTTTCTTGTTAAAAGCACTGCAATATGGATGCCCGCCGCATGGTGGTTTGGCTTTTGGCTTGGATCGTCTGATGATGTTAATGCTAAAAACTACATCAATTCGTGATGTCATCGCTTTTCCTAAGACTCAGAGTGCAGCATGTATGATGACTGAAGCACCTGGAGAAGTTGAAAATGAAGCATTGAAAGAATTACACATTAAGCGGCGACAACCAATTGGAGCTTCTTAAGCGTTTTTTGAGGATATGGTATGGCTGGACACAGTAAATGGGCAAACATAAAACATCGTAAGGCAGCTCAAGATGCTAAGCGTGGAAAGATTTTTACGAAAATGATTCGAGAAATCACCGTTTCGGCACGATTGGGTGGAGGTGAGATTGCTGATAATCCTCGATTGCGTGCGGCTGTTGATAAGGCGCTGGGTGTTAATATGACTAAAGACACGATTGAGAGAGCTATTGCTCGTGGTGTTGGGGGCGCAGATGGAGCTGATCTTGAAGAGCTTACCTATGAAGGTTATGCCCCTGGTGGTGTTGCAGTTTTAGTGGAGGCAATGACTGATAACCGCAATCGAACAGTTGCTGAGGTGCGACATGCCTTTTCCAAGTTCGGCGGTAATTTGGGTACGGATGGTTCGGTAGCTTATTTATTTGAGAAGAAAGGAGTAATCAATCTGAGCTCAGAGGCGGACGAAAATCGTGTCATTGAAACAGCGCTTAATGAAGGTGCTGAAGATATTATCACTAACGATGACGGTGGTTTTGACATTTATACGACACAAGAGTCATATGAATCGACGTTAGTAACGTTAAAAAATACAAAATTCCCCATTGAATCTGCTGAAGTATCTTTAGTGCCATCGACCTCAGTGAGTCTTGATTTAGAGACGGCAGAAAAAGTATTATGTTTAGTTGATCGATTAGAAGAATTGGATGATGTCCAAAATGTGTATACCAACGCGGATATTTCAATGGAAATCATGGAAAAAATAGCTGCTAGCGAATGAAAATAATTCTTGGAATTGATCCTGGATCGAGACGAACAGGTTTTGGCATTATTCGTGCGACGCTGCAAAGAACTGAGTTTGTTGCCTCAGGGTGTATTCGAATTGATTCTGAGGATTTTCCTGCCAAGCTTGCAGAAATCTTTCACGGTATTTCGCAAATAATCGATGATTACGCTCCAGATGAGATGGCCATTGAAAGTGTTTTTATGGCAAAAAATGCCTCAAGCGCATTGAAGTTAGGTCAAGCCAGAGGTGCTGCGATTGTGGCGGGTGTGGCAAAACATCTGCCTGTGTTTGAATATGCAGCAAGGGCTGTCAAACAAGCAATTGTTGGTAAAGGCTCTGCTGATAAAAATCAAGTTCAACATATGGTTACAGCGTTATTAAACCTATCAGCAAAACCCCAAAGTGATGCGGCAGACGCATTAGCTATTGCTCTTTGTCATGTTCATCATCAGCAAACCCGCATACGATTGTTGCAGCACACTGCACAATCCAAAGCAGCTCTAATGTCAATCTCACCATGATTAGCCAATTGACCGGGCAATTAATTGTCAAAGAGCCACCAGTGCTTGTGCTCGATGTTCAAGGTGTTGGTTATGAGCTGGAAGCACCCATGACAACGTTTTACCATTTACCTGAGATTGGCAATTCAGTGACGTTGTTTACTCATCTTGTTGTTAGAGAAGATGCGCATGTGCTATTTGGATTTCATGGCATTTCACAGCGGCAGCTGTTTCGTGATTTAATTCGAGTCAACGGTGTGGGGCCAAAGTTGGCATTAACTATTCTTTCAGGGGCAGATGTTGCTGAATTTATCCAACTCATTGCGCAGCAAGACAGTGCTCGATTAACGAAGCTGCCAGGTATTGGCAAAAAGACGGCTGAAAGACTCATCATTGAAATGCGTGATCGATTGAAAGGAAATTTAGAGCAACTTTCTCAAGGTGCTGAGACAGCAAATATTATACAAAAACCGGCGAGTGCCTATGCAGATGCTGAAAGTGCTCTGTTATCATTGGGATATAAACCTCAAGATGTGACTCGCATGCTGCGAGCTAACAAAGACTCTGAATTATCGAGTGAAGAGCTCATTAAACAAGCGCTGCGAGAGGTTTGGAAGTCATGATTGAATCAGATCGAATTATTACAGCAACAACACAACCGTTGGAAAATGTGCAAGATCGAGCAATTCGACCTAAATACTTGCAAGAATATATCGGCCAAAATTCTGTTCGTGAACAAATGCATATTTTCATTGAAGCTGCAAAATCACGTGGTGAAGCGCTAGATCATACCCTTATTTTTGGTCCTCCCGGGCTTGGAAAAACTACACTGGCTAATATTATCGCCAATGAAATGGGCGCATCAATTAAGACAACATCAGGCCCTGTGTTAGAGAAAGCAGGTGATCTGGCAGCATTATTAACAAATTTGGAGCAAAATGATGTGTTGTTTATCGATGAAATTCATCGATTAAGTCCGGTTGTTGAAGAGGTGCTTTATCCAGCAATGGAAGACTATCAATTGGATATCATGATTGGTGAAGGGCCGGCTGCACGTTCTATTAAACTTGATTTACCACCATTTACCTTAATTGGCGCTACAACACGCGCTGGTTTATTGACGTCGCCATTGCGTGATCGTTTTGGCATTGTGCAGCGGTTAGAGTTTTATACAGTTCATGAGTTGACGAAAATTGTATTGCGTTCTGCTAAGCGATTGGATGTTGCCATTGACTCAGATGGAGCCGTTGAAATTGCTCGCAGATCTCGCGGCACCCCACGTATTGCAAATCGATTGTTGCGTCGTGTTCGAGATTATGTCGAAGTGAAAGCAGATGGATTTATTACTAATCAATTAGCTGATCAGGCTTTGAAATTATTAAATATTGATAACCTTGGATTTGATCAAATGGATTATCGATTATTGATGACCATGATTGAGAAGTTTGATGGAGGTCCAGTTGGAATTGATAGCTTGGCTGCTGCAATTGGTGAAGAGAAAGGCACAATTGAGGATGTATTGGAGCCTTATTTAATTCAACAAGGATTTATTATGCGCACACCGCGTGGCCGTGTTGTTAACCAAAATGCGTATCTACATTTTGGTTTGGTAAATGCAAAAACGACTAATTTGTTGGATGCAAAATAAGAAATAATGAATTAATTTTTTAATTGATAGTCTACAGATTCGGATCTTTTTTTGACGCAACAGAAGTAGATATATAAAAATTATGGAGAGAAACTTGTGAGTGATTCTTTGTCTATCATTCAGTTAATTAGTCATGCCAGCTTGCTTGTGCAGTCTGTTATGCTTATTTTATTAGCAGCATCAATCTTGTCGTGGTACCTTATTTTTCAAAAAAGACGAGAGATAAACATGGCTTACGCTGACATGCGTCAATTTGAGAATGATTTTTGGTCTGGGCAAGA
This sequence comes from Gammaproteobacteria bacterium, assembly GCA_030430875.1. GTDB lineage: Bacteria > Pseudomonadota > Gammaproteobacteria > Pseudomonadales > JAUIKI01 > JAUIKI01. The sequence continues at coordinate 7,843 of JAUIKI010000029.1, forward strand.
TCTTGCTCATCTCTATCGAAATACGGTCAATCAAGCGCAAAAAAATGCACCAGAATCTATTTTTGTCGCGGGATTTCGAGAGTTCCATCGTCTTAATCAACAAACTGAAGTTGATGCCAATACCATGATGGATGGCAGTCAGCGAGCAATGCGAATAGCTTTTGCAAAGGAAGAGGATCAACTGACACAACATTTGCCAATGCTAGCAACCATTGGTTCAACTAGCCCATACATTGGTTTGTTTGGAACGGTTTGGGGAATCATGCACTCTTTTGTTGGTCTTGCAAATGTCCAGCAAGCAAGTATTGCAACGGTAGCACCCGGCATTGCAGAGGCTTTGATTGCAACGGCTATGGGGTTGTTCGCGGCAATTCCAGCAGTCATTGCGTATAATCGATTTAGTGCAAAAGTGGATCGATTGTTGACAACCTATGATACATTTGCCGATGAATTTTCTAGTTTGTTGCATCGTTCATTGCATGCATCAAAAAATCAGGTCGCTGCGTAAATAGCCGCTCTAAAAGGAAAAATACTACCATGCAAAAAATGTTACGCAATAAACCATCAAAACAGCTGATGGCTGAAATTAATGTTGTGCCATACATCGATGTCATGCTGGTATTGTTAGTAATTTTTATGATCACAGCACCTATGTTGACACAAGGATTATCTGTTGATTTACCCCAAGCAAGCGCGGATCCATTGAATATCAAACCACAAGAAGAGCCGTTGATTGTGACTATCGCTTCTGGTGGTGAGTATTTTATTAATACAGGTGATGAAAGTGAGTCAAAAACTTTGGCAGATATAAAAATTCAAGTGCAAAAAATTATCCAACAGCGTGAAAAGTTATCTGTATTGATCAACGGTGATAAATCTGTCAGTTATGCAGATGTAGTTTCACTTATGGCAATATTGCAAGAGCTGGGTGTTGAAAGTGTTGGGTTGATCACTGATCCTGTGATTGTTGATTAGTGCCTTTTAAAAAGCAGATGCATTCATTGCCAAAATATCGACGACAATTTAATAAATTAGCAGGACTGCAAGCTGTTCTGATACATGTTGTTTTGGTTGGTTGTTTATTTGGTTGGCCTCTTTTTTTTTCAAGTACACTTGACCATAAGCAGCCGCCATCTATGCAAGCAGTCATTGTTGATACAAAGCAAATTAAGCAAAGTCAGGTTGAGGTGTCAGATCCAACTGAGGAAGCAAAAAAGTTAGTAGAAGATCAGCAAGCACATGAAGAAAAATTAGCAGAGGAAAAACGTATAGTCGAAGAAAGAAAACAGCAAAAAATAACAGAAGAAGCAAAACTCAAAGCGCAAGAAAAGTTAGAGAAACAAGCAGAAGTCGAGGAAAAGCGTCAAGCAGAATTAGCTAAAAAACGTGATGAAGAGCGCCGTAAAGCTGCTGAGAAAAAAGCAGAACAGGAACGATTAGCAAAAAAAGTTGAGCAAGAAAAACGTGCGATTGAGGAAAAGCGACAAAAAGAACTTGCAAAACAGGCTGAAGCAAAGCGCAAAGCACAAGAGAAAGCAAAACAACAAGCAGAAGCCGAGGAAAAGCATCAAGCAGAGCAAGCTAAACAACGTGATGAAGAGAGTCGTAAAGCTGCTGAGAAAAAAGCAGAGCAAGAACGATTAGCAGCACAAAAAATTGAGCAAGAAAAACGTGCGACTGAGGAAAAACGACAGAAAGATCTTGCAAGACAGGCTGAAGTAAAGCGCAAAGCGCTAGAAAAAGCGAAACAAGCAGCAGAGTTACAAGCAAGACAGCAGGCGGAACTGGCAGCACATCGCGCTCAATCGTATGAGTCAGGGATTAGGTCATTAATTGAAAGTGTTTGGAATATTCCTCCAAATGCAACTTCTGATGAAGAAGTTCTTTTGGAAATACACCTAGTGCCCACCGGCGAAGTTGTGAATGTTGCTGTCATTCAATCAAGTGGTAACATGGCATTGGATCGCTCAGCAATTGCAGCTGTAAATAAGATTGAGCAGTTTGATGTGCCGAGTGAAAACACATTGTTTGAAATGTATTTTCGTAGACTTAAAATGAAATTTCGACCAGAAGGTAGGCGGTAATTATAATGTTGAAAAACAAACTATTAGGAATGAGTTGTGGTGTGCTTTTTTTATTTGGTTTGGTTGACGCTAAGGCATCATTGACGATTGAAATCACAAAAGGCCAATCGAACCCAATTCCGATTGCTATAGCGCCGTTTAAAATAAACAATGCTATGCCATCTGAAAATATAGAACAAATTGTAATGAATAACTTGAAGCGCAGTGGTGCGTTTTCTCCTGTTCCTCACGAGAATATGTTGAGCCAACCAAGTCAGTTTAGTGAGGTTAATATACGCGATTGGCGAATATTAAAAGTTGATTATCTTGTTGTTGGCCATTTGCAATATATTGCTGATGAGCAAAAATATCTCGTTAATTATGAGTTAATTGATACGATTTCTAATCAAGTCATTGGAACCCAAACTCTCAGGGCACCTGAAGCTCAACTGCGAGATCTCGCTCATACAATCAGCGATCAACTGTATAAAAAACTCACTGGAATCGAGGGAATTTTTTCAACACGATTGTTGTATGTCACTGTAAAAAGGATTGCTGATAGACAGCAAGAATATCACCTTTATATGGCTGATATTGATGGTGAAAGACAGCGGTTGATTCTGAAATCTAATGAGCCGATTTTGTCACCCAGTTGGTCGCCAAATGGTAAAAAAATTGCATATGTGTCTTTTGAAAAAAAACGT
>JAUIKI010000030.1 GCA_030430875.1 Gammaproteobacteria bacterium
AGCGGCCCCAATAATCATCCAGCGCGGCTTTCACGCGGCCGGACAGCAAAACGCCACCCATCAAGTTCGGGAAGGACATCCCCAGAATGAGCATGTCGCTGAAGTTCATTTTAAAGATGGTGAAAAAGTTGAGAAAAATCAACAGCTAATGATTTTAGAGAAAGCTGAAGAAGAAGCGAGGCTTAGAGCGCTTCAGGCAAAGTTAGTTGAATTTAACGCTGCATATGCTCGCGTTAAAAATCTTGAGTCAAAGAAATTGACTGCAACCGCAACGTTGGATCAGACTATTGCGCAACTTCATCAAACTGAAGCAGAGATCGATGCAATTCAAGCACAAATTAATGATCGTATTATTCGAGCACCCTTCTCAGGTAATCTTGGTTTTCGGCAGGTAAGTTTGGGTGCTCTCGTCCAACCAGGAGATATCATTACCACCTTGGATGACATTAGCCAAATAAAAATTGATTTCAGCTTGCCAGAGACCGTGTTGGATAGCATAGCGTTGAATCTTGAGATTAGTGTCGATGTTGACGCATTTGGTGATCAACAATTCTCTGGGCATATTGAAACAATTAATAGTCGTGTGGATCCGCTGACTCGTTCGTTCCTTGTGAGAGGTATCATTAAAAATCCTGATGAACTATTGAAACCAGGATTACTTGCTAGGGTTAAAATTTATCAAAAAACAAGAAAAGTATCAGTCATTCCAGAAGTTTGTTTATTATCGAAGGGTAAACAACAATTTGTTTATGTCGTAAAAGAGCAGGAAGGGCAAAAAATTGCAATGTTAACGAAAGTTAACGTTGGTGAAAGTCAGCTCGGTCGAGTTGAAATCTTATCAGGCCTTGATGAAAATGATGAAGTAGTCAGTCATGGAGTTATTAAATTACGTGATGGCCAGCTTGTAAATGTTAAATCTGAACAGTGACTTGAGCGTCTATGATTATTTCTGATATTGCGGTAACTCGCCCAGTTTTTGCTGCGGTTATTTCTTTACTGCTGCTTGCTTTTGGCTTGCTTGCATTTGATCGGCTACCATTGCGCGAATACCCTGACATTGATCCACCTATTGTGAGTATATCGACTAATTATCAAGGTGCTGCTGCAAGCATTGTTGAGACAACGATCACCGAGCGAATTGAAGATCGAATTTCTGGATTAGAAGGGATTAAATATATTCAATCCAGCAGTGAAGATGGTCGATCTCGCATCAGTGTTGAGTTTGCTGTTAATCGAGATATTGATGCAGCAGTGAATGATGTGCGTGATCGAGTGAGTGCTATTTTTGATGATTTGCCAGAAGAAGCAGATGTGCCTGAAATTGAAAAAGTAGACTCTAATGATGATGTGATCATGTGGTTAAATTTGGTCAGCGATCATATGGATGTATTAGAGCTTACTGACTATGCAAAACGTTATTTGCAGGATCGATTTTCTGTGTTGCCAGGTGTGGCGCGTGTGCGTATTGGTGGTGGTTTGGAATATGCCATGCGAATTTGGATAGACAGAAAAAAATTAGCAGCCAGAGGATTGACGACGACAGATATTGAGCAGGCCTTACGTCGTGAAAATATCGAATTACCAGCAGGAGGCATTGAATCTGTTGACAGACAATTGACCGCGCGCGTTGAACGTAACTATCGCTCACCGGATGACTTTTTAAAATTAGTCTTGGGGAAAAGTGAGACGGGTTATTTGGTTCGATTAGGTGATGTAGCACGTGTTGAGAAAAGTGCGATTGAAGATCGAACTTTCTTTCGAGGAAATGAGTTACCGATGGTTGGTTTAGGTATCATTAAGCAATCAAAGGCTAATACCTTGGAAGTTGCCCAAGAAGTGAATAATCAAATTGATCGCTTGGAGTCAATGCTCCCAGAAGGTATGCATTTGATTAACAGTTACGATACATCGATCTTTATTGATAACGCTATTAAAGAAGTCTATAAAACCTTATTCATAGCCATTGGTTTGGTGGTTTTAGTTATCTATTTGTTTCTGGGCAGTCTGCGTGCCATGCTGATTCCAGCATTAGTTGTGCCCGTTTCGATCATTGCAACCTTTGTTCTTTTATACCCCTTTGGTTTTTCAATGAATCTAATTACGCTTTTAGCCTTGGTGTTGGCTATTGGTCTAGTGGTTGATGATGCGATTGTGGTTTTAGAAAACATTCATCGACGCATTGAGCTTGGAGAGACGCCTTTAGTTGCCGCTTTTTATGGAACCCGGCAAGTTGGTTTTGCCGTGATTGCAACAACCGTTGTGTTAGTCGCAGTTTTTGTGCCAATTTCTTTTTTGGAAGGCAACACAGGTCGACTCTTTTCAGAATTTGCGTTGACAATGGCTGCGGCTGTTGGCTTTTCAAGTTTAATTGCGTTGACATTGTCACCGATGTTGGCATCAAAATTATTAAAAGCACACGATGAAAATAGAATGGCAAAAGGTATCGAGAATTTTTTATTGAAGTGGCAACGATACTATGCCAACTTGCTTAAGAAAGTTCTTTTACATCCAAAATCCGTGATATTATTTTTTTTAGCGATCTCCATTATTTCAGCAATGGTTTTTTCTATATTGCCAAGAGAATATGCGCCTAAAGAAGATCGTGGTGCTTTCTTTCTCTTGGTCAATGGGCCAGAGGGTGCGTCTTATTCTTTTATGGAAAGTTACATGGATGAAATTGAAAAGCGCTTAATGCCGTATGTTGAATCAGAAGAAGTTTCTCGCTTATTAGTCAGAGCTCCACGCCAATTTGGGGCGATTTCAAGTTTTAATTCAGGCATTGTCATTGTGGTATTAAATGACTGGGGGAGCCGGCGTTCTGCTTGGGAAATCATGCGAGAGATTCAAGGGAAATTAACGGATCTATCGGGTGTGGTTGCGTTTCCGGTAATGCGACAAGGCTTTGGTGGAGGCATTCAAAAACCAGTGCAGTTTGTGTTAGGTGGTGGCACTTATGCTGAATTAGTCGAATGGCGAGATTTATTGCTAGAACGCATCAATCAGAATAATCCGGGTTTGACTGACATTGACCATGACTATAAAGAAACCAAGCCACAGTTACGCATTTCTATCGATCAAGCAAGAGCTGCTGATTTGAGTGTTTCCACAGAAGCCATAGGTAGGACGTTGGAAACGATGTTGGGTTCGCGAAAAGTGACAACATATATCGATGCAGGCGAAGAATATGATGTCATTTTAGAAGGTGAGAGAGATATGCAGCGCTCCATTACCAGCATGGAGAATTTATATGTGCGTTCTGAGCGTACAAATGTCTTAATTCCTTTAGCTAGTTTAGTTGATATTACTGAGTTTTCTGATACAAGCACATTGAATCGTTATAATCGAATTCGCGCCATTACCATTGAAGCTAATTTAGCAGATGGCTACACGTTGGGAGAATCATTGGAGTTTTTAGAAAACTTAGTCAGAACTGAATTGCCGGAAACTGCGGTGATTGACTACAAGGGTGAATCACTCTCATTTAAAACCAGCGGTCAGTCAGTGGTGTTGATTTTTATCTTGGGGCTAGTGGTGGTGTTTTTAGTGTTGGCTGCACAGTTTGAAAGTTTTATTCATCCATTTATTATCATGTTTAGTGTTCCGCTTGCCATGGTTGGTGCCTTATTAGGTCTTTGGTTAGCTGGTGCTACGTTAAATATTTATACCCAAATTGGTTTGATCATGCTGGTGGGATTAGCTGCTAAAAATGGCATTTTAATTGTGGAGTTCATTAATCAATTGCGTGATCAAGGAAAACCATTTGTTGATGCAATTATTGAAGGCTCTTCAGTTCGATTGAGACCAATTCTAATGACCGGAATCACTACTGTTGCGGGTTCAATTCCGTTAGTTTTTGCAACAGGTGCTGGTGCTGAAACACGTTCCGCATTGGGTTTAGTCATTTTCTTTGGTGTCTTAACAGCAACAATATTCACGTTGTTTGTTATTCCCGTGGCCTATCAATTACTGGCAAAAAATACGGGCTCGCCACATGATGTTAAACGTCAACTTGATCGTGAAGAGGTTAATGTAAAGAATTAGGAGTTGTCTGGATGAGTAGGTGGGAAGATTGATTTAAGATAAGAATTAAATATTAGTCATTTCTTTAATGTTTCATTTTTTTACTGGGTTGCTTTTTATGCCGAAAATATACGAACTCATTCCTTCCCACATTTTTTATTGAATAGCTACAGACGATATAATTTTGGATATCCTTCAGGTCGTGTTTTAAATCGTTTATAACTCCACTGATATTGCTCTGGAATATCTAAGATGCAATTTTCTACGCTTTTATTCATCGCTGCAATGGATATAGATGGATCTGGATCATAAATTTCTGGCTCAGCATCGCGAAAAACAATCTCAAAACCTTTTTTTAATCGTTTTCCATAGATGCAGACAACTGACGCATTGGTTTCTCTCACTAAACGAGATGCCAAGCGCATGCTTAATGCAGGTGTTCCAAAAAATGGTGCAAATTCACCATGGCCTTTGCTGGGTTCTTGGTCGGGCAATATGAAAATGTTTCTACCTTGTTTTAACAAGCCAGGTAAATCTTTTATGCCTTCGCGTGTTGCCGGAATCATTTGTATGCCTGATCTTTCACGCGCATCAATAATCCACTGATTTAGCAGCTCAATTCTGGGTGGGCGATATAAAGCAATAGGTTTATAATGTTTGGAGACATAGGCAACAATGATTTCCCAGTTGCCCAAATGAGGCGCTAAAGCAATCACCCCTCGACCTTTGGTAATAGCTTGTTTAAATAGATCTTCATTTTTCCAAGCGATGATGCGTTGATAGCTAATATTGGGTGGCTTTGTCCAAATATTACTCATTTCGCCTGCAGTTTTTCCTGTTTCAATCAGGCTTTTCTTAACGAGTTCTTCTGCTTGATTATCGGTTAACTGTGGAAGACAGAGCTTGATGTTGATGCGAGAAATTTTCGCAAGACGAACGTTGAATCGCCAAAGAAACCAGCCAATGGTTGCTCCCACCTTTTGCATGAATCCAAAAGGTGGAAGTGCCATAATGCGCACGGCCCCCATGATGAATGTTGCTTTGAGGTGGTCTTTCCAATGGTGTTTTTGTTGCATTGTCATTTATCGCGAAGGTCTCAGGTTGTTATCATACTGTGTAATGATACCTTTGCAATAAAACCACAACGAGAATCGAAGTTTTTCTTGATTTTTTTTGTGTTGCTCTTTATTTCAGAAGTAGCAAAGTGTTTAGTTGGTGTGATGTTTATAACGAGTAGAAGATTAAGTAAGTTCAGCAAAAGGGGTGAATAACTAGAAAATTGTATTGAGTTTATTGTGATCTCAGGCAAGTAATCCAAAAACAGCAATGGGTACAAAATTCTGACTGAAGCAACCCTGAGTTTAATGGGTTGCTTCGAAGTTAACGTAGATTATTGAAGTGGTTTATTCTCCATTCGCACTACCGCAGCTTTCTTCATAGTCTATAAGGGCTTTAAAGCATTTCTCTTCAGCGTCGGTACATTTTTCACTGCCTGCTGGCGTCTTGTCGCAAATCTCACTTGCGCTTTTACATATTTTGTCTGCTTCTTTTCCCTGGCTCTCGCAGTCGGCAGTCGCATGACCGCTGACGGCAATCATTGAAGCGAGAAAAGCAGAAGTTATTAATGATTTTATTTCTTATTCTCCTTATTTTTTATTATTGGAGTAGAATTTATACAATTTTTTTGAGCAAAAGTCAAACAACAACTGGGATGGTTCGCTGACTTTTAATGTAATGGTCTCAATCTTTTCTTTTGCATATCTCTGCTAAAATCTATAGAATGTCCGCCCTAATTTCAATATCAGCAAAAATGAGGTAATGTTAAGTCTATGCCATTCGTAAAAGTCAAAGATAATGAGCCGTTTGATGTAGCGCTTCGACGTTTTAAGCGTTCTTGTGAAAAAGCCGGTGTTGTTGCCGAAATCAGAAAGCGCGAGTATTACGAAAAGCCCGCTTGGGAGCGAAAACGCAAGTCAGCAGCAGCGGTAAAGCGCCACCTCAAAAAGGTTAGTCGAGAATCCAGACGTCGCGTTAGACTTTACTAACAGACTGATTCCTATACCAATTCCCCTAAAAAAACATGACTGAATCCGCGTTAAAAAATCGGCTAACTGATGCTATGAAGAATGCCATGCGTGCCAAGGCTAAGGAGCGCTTGGGTGTGATTCGATTGGTTTTATCTGAACTCAAACGTGTTGAAGTTGATGAACGAATTGAGCTGGATGATGCAAGAATTGTCACCATTATGCAGAAAATGTTGAAGCAGCGCCGTGATTCAATCAATCAGTTTCAGCAGGCTGGACGCAATGATTTAGTTGATATCGAAGAATTTGAGGTGTCAATTATTCAAGAATTTTTGCCTGAATTAATGTCAAGTGATGATGTTTTGTTGATTATTCAATCAACCATGGCTGATCTTGCGATTGCTTCTGCAAAAGATATGGGGAAACTAATGGGTGCACTCAAATCGAAATTAGCTGGCAAAGCAGATATGAGTGAAGTCAGCCGGTTAGTTAAATCTTCACTGTCCGAAACCTCTTCTTAATACAGCGAATTTGGAGTGGCCAAATCCGGCTTGATTCCGCGAGAGTTCATAGATCAAGTTATTGAGCATGTTGATATTGTTGACGTAGTCAGCAAGCGTATTGATTTGCGTCATAAAGGCAAAAGCCATTTAGGACTTTGTCCTTTTCACAACGAAAAAACCCCCTCATTTACGGTCAGTGACGACAAGCAATTGTATTATTGTTTTGGTTGTGGCGCAGGTGGTAATGTCATCAATTTCATCATGGCATACGATCGCTTGGATTTTGTTGAAGCAATTGAGCAACTTGCCTTTCAACAAGGCTTAGAGATCCCTAAAACCCTTGCCAAAGATTCTGAAGAGGTTAAAAAAACCGAAAATCTTTATGCTATTTTGACTCAAACTGCTCAGTTTTACCGTCGTCAATTACGAGATCACCCAGCAGGTGACTCAGCTATTCGCTATTTACAACAACGCCAATTAACGGGCGATATCGCTAAACAATATGGACTTGGATTTTCACCGCCTGGCTGGGAGACCCTTTCCAAGCATTATGCTGCATCGAATCAGCAAGCATTGTTAATACAAACTGGCATGTTAATTAGAAAAGATAATGGCAAAACGGTGGATCGATTTCGTCATCGCATTATGTTTCCAATTAGAGATATGCGTGGTCGAGTCGTTGGCTTTGGTGGTCGAGTGTTAAACCCTGATGATAATCCTAAATATCTCAACTCGCCTGAAACAGCAGTTTTTCATAAAAGTAAAACGCTATATGGGCTTTATGAGGCTCGCCAGCAATTGACACGCTTGGATAGATTGGTGGTTGTTGAAGGCTATATGGATGTGGTGGGGCTGGCACAACATGGGTTTTGGGGGGCAGTTGCAACGCTTGGAACAGCTGTCAGTAGCGATCATGTCAAGCAAATGCTGCGGCTGGTTAACACGGTTATTTTTTGTTTTGATGGCGATCTTGCAGGTCAAAAAGCAGCTGAGAGAGCCTTGGAAATGAGCTTGCCACATGTCGCAGATAATATTTCAATACGATTCTTGTTTTTGCCTGAAGGCGAGGATCCTGATAGTTTGATTCAAAAAGAAGGTAAAGACGCTTTTGAAAATAGAGTTAGTAAAGCATCTAGCCTGTCAGATTATTTATTTGCTTTGTTAAAGAGAGGGTTAGATTTAGAAACGATTGAAGGAAGAGCAAAAATAGTGTCAACGGCTATTCCTTGGCTAGAAAAACTGCCCGATAACATTTTTCGTAAGTTGTTTGTGCAAAAGTTATCGGAAATGACAAAGGTCTCTGCGTCTGCAATTGCATCACAGATGGATAAGAAATTAGCCTTCCAACAAGCGTCGTCAACGAATTATTTGCCCGTTGAAAATAAAGGTGCACCTAAAAACGCATTGTCACGACAGAAAACACATGCGGGTATCCACTTGGTGCATGATTTGCTAAAAATTTTAGTCCATAAACCTGATCTTGCCCTGCAAATAAAACAATTTGATCTGTTAAAGTCATTGAGCTGGGAAGGTATTCCATTGTTGACCTCTTTGGTGGATGCCGTGCAAAATCAACCAAATGTGACGATGGCAAAACTGCTTGCACAGTGGGTAAATACACCAGAAGAAGCTCAACTAGCACCTTATTTAAGTGCGGAATTGTTATTATCAGATGAGCAAATTCAACAGCAGTTTATTGACACAATTGAACGGCTAGAGGCCATGGCAAAGGAGCAGCAGTTGGAGTATTTGCTCAAAAAAGCCAAACGTCATGAGTTGAGCTCAGAAGAAAAGCAACAGTTGTCATTTTTATTGTCAACACCTCCTAATACATAGTAACCCTTTGAGAAAAATGCTAGAATCTGTGGGTTTTTTCATTGGCTAATTGTTTTGAGTAAATTTAGGCGCTAAATTTGATGATTTTTATAGGAGACTACTCCTTGAGTTCTGTAATTTTCAACTAGAATGATAATGATGAACTTTAAAACAATGGACCACTCCTAGATATTAATATAAACATAAAACAACTTTGTGAAGAGTCGCTATGGTTGATTATTCTGAAAATGAACAATCTCGCTTTAAAATATTAATTACCCGTGGTAAAGAGCAGGGTTACCTGACTTTTGCTGAGGTTAATGATCATTTGCCTGATGAAATATCTGATCCTGATCAGATTGAAGATATTATTCGGATGATCAATGACATGGGCATTGTGGTTTATGAATCGCCACCCGATGAGGATGCCTTGTTGATGACGGATTCAACCCCGGCTCATGAGGCTGCGGCTGAGGAAGCTGCGGCAGCTCTTGCAGCGGTGGAAAGTGAAGTTGGAAGAACCACAGATCCTGTGCGGATGTATATGCGCGAGATGGGAACAGTTGAACTGCTGACGCGTGAAGGCGAAATTATCCTAGCAAAACGCATTGAAGAAGGCATGCGAGTTGCAATGAATGCTATCGTGCATTTCCCGGGTGCAATTGACACAATTCTTGATGATTTTGAACAGGTCAAGCTCGAAAATAAGCGATATAACGATATCATCAGCGGATATTTTGATGATGAAGGCGTGAATTTGGCACAACAAGCACAAGCGCAATCAGGTGTTGCTGACATTGATGAAGATGAGGATGATGAAAGTGGTGGAATTGACCCCATTGAAGCTGAACGCAGATTTGAAGAGCTAAAAAAAGCACACGAGAAAGTTAAAAAAGCCATTGAAAAAAATGGTCAGCAAGATCAGCAATCTCAAAAGGCATTATGCGCATTAGGTGAAACCTTTACAGTTTTCAAGTTGATTCCACGTCAGTTTGATCGCCTGATTTTAATGGTAAGAAACACTATCATCCAAATTCGACAACAAGAACGTGCGATTTTGCATATGTGTGTGCAATCTGCCGGTGTGCCGCGTAAAGAGTTTATTAAGGCATACTCCGGGCATGAAACAGATACAGCATGGCTGACCAAATTTATTTCTGCAAAAAAACCTTACGCGCAAAAATTGCAAAATTACGAAGAGGATCTTTTGCGTGCACAACGTCGACTGGAACAGGTTGCAGACAGTGTTCAATTAACGGTTGCAGAGATCAAAGATATTAATCGCCAAATGTCATTAGGTGAAGCCCAAGCCAGACGTGCGAAAAAAGAAATGGTGGAGGCTAATCTTCGTTTGGTGATTTCTATTGCCAAAAAATATACCAATCGAGGATTACAATTTTTGGATCTAATTCAAGAAGGTAACATTGGCTTAATGAAAGCGGTTGATAAGTTTGAATATCGAAGAGGGTATAAGTTTTCTACCTATGCAACCTGGTGGATTCGGCAGGCTATTACGCGTTCAATTGCTGATCAAGCAAGAACTATTCGAATTCCAGTCCATATGATTGAAACAATTAATAAATTAAATCGAATTTCTCGTCATATGTTGCAGGAAATGGGGCGTGAACCGACACCAGAAGAATTAAGCGAACGCATGGAAATGCCTGAAGATAAAATTCGTAAAGTATTGAAAATTGCTAAAGAGCCTATTTCTATGGAGACTCCGATTGGTGATGATGAAGACTCTCATTTGGGTGATTTTATCGAAGATGCTGGTTCTTTATCGCCTGCTGACATTGCAACAACTGAGGGGTTGCGCGAGGCAACTCAGCTGGTTTTAGCGGGACTTACTCAGCGTGAAGCAAAGGTGTTGCGCATGCGTTTTGGCATTGATATGAATACCGATCACACGTTGGAAGAAGTGGGTAAACAATTTGATGTCACGCGGGAGAGAATAAGACAAATTGAAGCCAAAGCATTACGTAAGCTTCGTCACCCATCGCGTTCAGAGTACCTCAAAAGCTTCTTAGATGAGCAAAATGGCTGAGTATTTTGTCCGAGCTAAGATGACTGT
>JAUIKI010000295.1 GCA_030430875.1 Gammaproteobacteria bacterium
TGTTTTGCTAGCAGAATTGACAATTCAACACGCTTTTAATAAAGAATTTCAAGCTAAGCGGCTGCATTCTAACAAAAAGTCTGAGTACAGATCAATTAACTTTCGCAGCACTAATTAAAGCAGACCAAACGCTACTTCCATCAGTCATCAGTCTTCACTTTAAATTGACACAAAAAATTGCGTAGCAGCCGCTATGGTTTGCTCAAGGTCATCATTTGAATGGGCCATTGAAATAAATCCAGCTTCAAATGCAGATGGCGCGAAATAGATACCTCGATCTAACATTGCGTGAAAAAACTGCTGGAATCTTGCGACATCACATTTCATCACTTGTTCATAACTCTCAATCTTGGCGTCATTTGTAAAAAAACAACCGAACATACCTCCCAGTTGATGCGTAACAAGGTTAATACCATTCAAAGAAGCAGCATCTGCCAGCCCTTTCATTAAATACTCGGCTTTGTCTGCTAAGTTTTCATAAAAGCCTGCTTCTTGAATAATCTTCAATGTTGCAAGGCCTGCTGCAACTGCAATGGGATTACCTGATAATGTTCCCGCTTGATAAACCGGGCCATCTGGCGCCAAACAATTCATAATCTCTGCCCTGCCACCAAAAGCCCCAACGGGCATTCCACCACCAATCACTTTACCCAATGTCGTTAAATCTGGCTTTATATTATAAACTGCTTGAGCACCGCCCAAAGCTACTCGAAAACCCGTCATCACCTCATCAAAAATCAACACACTGCCTGCTTGATCACATAATTTTCGTAATCCTTCTAAAAAACCAGACTTAGGCGGCACACAATTCATGTTTCCAGCAACTGGTTCAACAATAACTGCGGCAATTTCTGAACCAATCGCTGAAAAAGTCTCTTCGACTTGTGCTAAATTATTATAATCAAGCGAAATGGTATCTTGCGTCACAGATGCTGGGATACCTGCAGAATCTGGGACGCCTAATGTTAATGCACCTGATCCTGATTTAACTAATAATGCATCAACATGTCCGTGATAACATCCGCTAAATTTAATGATTTTATGTCTTCCAGTAAACCCGCGAGCTAAGCGTATTGCTGACATAACCGCTTCAGTTCCAGAATTCACCAGTCGAACTTTTTCTATCGATGGCATTAAGCGACAAAGCAAATTTGCAAGCTCAGTCTCTCCTTCAGTTGGCGCACCAAAACTTAGACTTTTTTTAGCTGCTCGTGTAACGGCATCAACTACGTCAGGATGAGCATGACCACAAATCATTGGTCCCCATGAGCCAACGTAATCTATATAACGTTTCGATTCAACGTCATACAAATAAGCACCTTGTGCTTTTTGAAAAAACACTGGCGTACCACCAACACCACGAAATGCTCTAACCGGTGAATTAACGCCACCTGGAATTACTGCTTGAGCATCTGCAAATAACTGCGTGGAATTTTTCATAAAATATTTCACCTTAAGTCTGTTTTAAAAAACCATTTATCATATTCTTTTGAGTTAGTACAAACATCCGACTAGACTAATAGTGTAAGCATTATAAAGCCTACATCCATAGGAAAACATGCCAGCTCGCATGCCAAGGCTCGACCTTGATAACCCAAACGGACAAACCTCTTAGGCAACTAATGTTTGTCCGTGATTTTTATTATACAGTGTTATATATCGCAATTGAAAAATAAGCACGCCACAACCATTATTTCCCACAGAAAAATTGCATATAGAGCATTAGTATATTAATACAATTAAACATCAACTAGGCTTTTCACTTTCTGGCAATACTAGCTGATAAGGCTCAGAATAATGCTCGCAAATTTTTAGCCACTTATCATTGGGAGGATTGACAGTCACTAATGCTCCATCTTGCCGCTGCTGAAACTGACATTCAATAACTTCTTTTTCAGCAGTGCCTGCCACTCTTACGTTT
>JAUIKI010000031.1 GCA_030430875.1 Gammaproteobacteria bacterium
CATCAAGATATGCTGGTGGTTTAATCCAGTATATTCGTACTTTTGAGCCAGAAAAATTGGTTGATACATTGATTTGTGGTGCAATTATTGAGGCGCGTTCTTGCGAACGGTTTGCTAAATTAGTCGATAAACTTGATGAGCAATTATCAAAATTCTATCAATCACTATTAAAATCTGAGTCTCGACATTTTCGTGATTATTTAGCATTGGCAAGAACATATTCCAGTGATGCAATTGATGATCGCATTGACTTTTTTCTTAATGAGGAGCAATCGCTGATTTTAGCGGATGACTTTGAATTTCGGTTTCATTCAGGTGTTCCAGTTGAGTCGGTGGAATGTATTAAGGCTGAAGTGGAAAGTTAGAGAGATGAAATTGGTTATCGTTGTGTGCTAGATACCAACCTGCTATATCCCAATCACCCAGCACAATACGTTGTCCGGTTCCTTGTCTTGTTAAAACATTATGAATATCTGGTCGATGTGTATGACCATGAATAAGTGTGTTTGCATTATGAGCTTCCATGACTTGAATAGCTTCGCTGGGTGTTGCATCCGTGATTGAGAGTGGTGTTTGCTTGCCACTCATCTTGCTTGCTTCTCGAAGCATAGTTGACATTTGTAAGCGTTCAGCAAGGGGTTTCTTAAGCATCATTTGTTGCCAGTTGGGGTCTCGTGCAATCTTCCGAAAAGCCATGTAGCGCTCATCTTGCGTGCATAAGCTATCACCATGCATCAGCAAGACTGTTTGGTTATTCAATTGTAGAGTGAAAATATCAGGTAGTAAGGTACATTTTGCGTTGTTAGCAAACTCGTTGCCTATTAAGAAATCACGATTGCCATGCATGATAAAGGTTTTAACGTTGTGTGCAGCTAATGAGTTTAGTAATGCGATAACGCTATCAATTAAGGGGGATGTGTAATCATCTCCAACCCACACCTCGAAGAAATCACCTAAGATGTATAGCTCATTTGCTTTGTATGCTTTTTCTTCGATAAACCAGGCAAATGAGTTGAATAAGTCAGATCGATTTTCATCAAGGTGCAGGTCAGAGATGAATAACGTAGTCATAAGACAGTTTACATGAAATAGTTAGTTGTTCTCTGTGCTTGTTGCTAGTTAGCACAAGCCAATGATTAATCTATTATTTCAATAGACTCAATGATCACGTTGTCGACTGGTACATCTTGATGAAAGCTGCGAGTCGTTGTTGGGACAGTGCTGATTTTATCAATAACATCTATACCATCGGTTACTTGTCCAAAAACAGCGTAACCCCAGCCTTGTGTGTTTTTTGCGCTGTGATTTAAAAACGCATTATCAGCAGTATTAATGAAAAACTGACTGCTTGCTGAGTGAGGGTCGTTGGTTCTGGCCATGGCTATACTTCCAATTTTATTGGTCAAGCCATTATCAGCCTCATTTGCAATCGGATCTTTGGTTGATTTTTCTTTCATGCTGGCATCAAAACCACCACCCTGAATCATGAAGTTTTTGATGACGCGATGGAAAATTGTATTGTCGTAGAAGCCTTCCTTAACATAACTTAAGAAGTTTTCAACGGTTTTAGGTGCTTTTTCAGCATATAGTTCTAGTGTGATTGAGCCTAAGTTTGTGTTGATTTTAACCATGGGGTTTTCCTTAGCAAAACAGTTAGTAAGAAGCATTGATAATATCGCCGTGCAGCACAGTAGCACAGTAAGCTTTATGGTGAGTTTATTTATCATGTGGCGTTAATTATCAATAATTTTAATGTAAAGACGTTATAATACACGTTCTTTAATAATACGCAAAGGAACACGATTCACGCTTATGTCTTCTATGAATAATAAAACACGTTTTGCACCGAGTCCGACGGGATTGATGCATGTTGGCAATTGCCGCACTGCTTTGTTTAATGTCTTGCTTGCAAAAAAGATGCAAGGGGCATTTGTGTTGCGGATTGAAGACACTGATAGAGTTCGTTCTGAACGTTGCTATGTGGATGCATTGATCGAAGATTTAACATGGCTAGGCGTTGAGTGGGAGGAGGGGCCAGGTCGATTGATCGAACAAAGCTATTTTCAATCAGAACGGCTTGATATTTATCAAACCTATTATCAACAGTTGATCGAGAAAGGCTTGGTTTATCCTTGTTTTTGTTCCGAAGAAAAATTAAAAATCACGCGTAAGCTTCAGCTTGCGGCGGGCGAGCCACCAAGATACCCTGGCACTTGTGCGCATCTTTCAAAAGTGGAAGTTGATGCGAAGTATGATCAAGGAGTACATCCAACGTTGCGTTTTCGTGTGCCAAAAGATCAAGCAGTGGAATTTTTCGATTTGGTGCGTGGTCAGCAGTGTTTTTCAACGAATGATTTGGGTGATTTTATCATCAAAAAAACGGATGGTAGCTCAGCATTCATGTATTGCAACGCCATTGATGATGCATTGATGGGGGTGACTCACGTGTTGCGTGGCGAAGATCATTTGACGAATACCCCTAGACAAATATTAATATTGCAAGCATTGGGATTGCCAATAGCTCAATATGGACATATTTCCATTATTCTGGGTGATGATGGTAAGCCGCTATCAAAACGTAATGGTAGCATGAGTGTGAAAGACTTACGCGATGAAGGATTTATAGCTCAAGCACTTGTGAATTATTTAGCTAGATTGGGGCATAATTATGCAGATAATCATTATGCTGATCTTGACGGATTAGCGGCAGTATTTTCGATTGAAAGCCTGGTGAAATCCCCCGCAAAATTTGATAAAAACCAGTTGTTATATTGGCAAAAAGAGGCAGTAATGGCTGCTTCAGACGAACAACTATTCACTTGGTTGCAATCAACGTTACAACCAATTGTGCCCAAAGAAAAACAGCTTGATTTTATTCAAGCTATGAAGGCGAATATTGTGCTGCCAGAAGATGCTAAATTTTGGGCTAGTGTTATTTTCAGTGATGATTTGGTGATGGATGAACAAGCCAATGATGTATTGGTGAATTCGTCCGAGTCATTCTTTCAGGTTTGTTGTGAAGCAGTAGAGCTTTATAATGATGACTGGCCAAGTTTTGTTGCTTATGTTAAGGATAAAACTACAATAAAAGGTAAGCAATTATTTCAGCCAATTCGTGTGGGATTAACAGGCCAATTGCATGGTCCTGAAATGTTGCATTTATTGCCATTGATTAATCAAGAAAAAATGCTTGAGCGATTTGCTCGAGCAAAAATATATGCTCGCGGAGAATAGCAGTGTTACAGATTTATAATAGTTGGAGTCAAAAAAAAGAAGCGTTTAAGCCAAATGAAAATCAGGTGCGTATGTATGTTTGTGGTATGACCGTTTATGACTATTGTCATGTTGGTCATGCACGCGTCATGATTGCTTTTGATATGGTTTCTCGATTTTTGACAGCCTTGGGTTTCAATGTGCAGTATGTCAGAAATATCACTGATATCGATGACAAAATTATTAAGCGGGCTAATGAACTTGGTGAGCCATTTCAAGCATTAACCGAGCGTTTTATTCAAGCAATGCATGAGGACTCTGATCAACTCAATGTCTTGCCGCCTGACGCTGAACCGAGAGCAACTCGTTATATAGAAGACATCATTCAAATGATCACTCAGTTGATTGAAAAAGGGCATGCCTATGAGGCGAAAAATCATGATGTATATTTCTCGGTTGAAAGTTTTGAATCGTATGGCATGCTGTCGAAAAAAAAATTAGCTGACTTGCGTGTGGGTGCCCGAGTGGCAGCGGATGAAAGCAAGAAAGATCCATTAGATTTTGTTCTTTGGAAAGCTGCAAAACCAGATGATCCCAGCTGGGATTCGCCCTGGGGAGCCGGACGTCCAGGATGGCATATTGAATGTTCTGCGATGTCGACAAAATGTTTGGGAGAGTCATTTGATATTCATGGTGGTGGAGGTGACTTATTGTTTCCACATCATGAAAATGAAATTGCACAATCTGAAGCAGCGACAAATAAAAAATATGTTAACACCTGGATGCATGTTGGTTTTGTTCAGATTAATGATGAAAAAATGTCAAAGTCACTCGGAAATTTTTTCACAATTCGAGATGTGTTGACCCGTTATAATCCTGAAGTGTTACGCTATTTTATTTTATCTAGCCACTATCGCAGTCCATTGAACTATTCTGATGATCAATTAAACTCAGCTCATCATGCTTTGGAGCGGTTCTATTCTGCTTTGCGTTCGTTTGATGCAGTTAAACCAATAGAAAATTCAGAAAGTTCCTATTCTAAAACGTTTTTTCTGGCTATGCAGGACGACTTCAATACACCAGAAGCGTTAGCCGTGCTATTTGCTTTGGTGAAAGACCTTAATAAGCTGATTGGTCAAGATGACATGAAAGCTAGGCAGTTAGCGAGTGAATTAAAATATCTTGCAAGCATTTTAGGGTTGTTATATCAAACACCTGAACAATTTTTGCAAACTCGAGGTCAAGCTGATATTGATGTTTCCGCTATTGAAGCATTGATTCTAAAGAGAGAAACAGCTCGTGCTGATAAAGATTGGGCATTAGCTGACGATGTTCGCAAACAACTATCTGATATGAATATAGTCCTTGAAGATTCTCAAGAAGGAACCAAGTGGCGTCGTGGTAATTCATTCGAAACTGAATGAAGTTTTTGCGCTAATAAGGAGGCTATGTAAGAAAAAAACAGGGGGAGCACTAATATTTCGATACAGAATATGGGCGACTTTAAATTACCTGACAATTTTTCACGATGTCTATCGCTTGCATTCGGAGCATGCCCCAATCGACTCAAGGTTGGAGTATGCTCCTTATAATCAACTTAGAGAATTAATTCAAAGGTATTGGTTTCCACTACGAATACATCGCCCTGACCTTTATGGAATAACAGTCTTATAGTACCTGTTACTGAGCCATCTAATTGCGATTTATTCATAACTAGTGGATAGACCCACTGACTACCATTCCACTCCTGTTTTTGGTTCATGCCTTTTACTATAAGTTGTATCAGACCTAATTTGAATGCACCTAAAGAACCAGGAAGATCACCGCCATTTGCTGTAATGCGATGCTCTTGGCCAGACTTTCTTGAATAGATGGTTGCCTTGTAAGGTACGCTCGTGCTTGTATGATAGTAAGAGTTAAAAAGGCTGCCTGGCCAATCAAATAACCATAAATCTAATTTATGCTGGTTGCTATTGGGCTTTAATGAATAAATAGTACTGTAGCTATTTGTAGACGTTACTGACCAATTTGATGAAGGATTAATTGTAAAATTTAGGAAGACTTTATCACCTGGTTGAACGTAAGAAGCACCTAAGGATTGGACGCTTTTAACAGTGGCATAGAACCCGTAAGATTCAGGTTTCGTTGCTAATGCTAGTGCTCCACGACCTGTTTGACTCAGTGCTAGGCTTGAAAATAGGCATAAGATGATTGCCGTTGAGATGAGTGAAAAGTACCTTTTGATATGTTCCATTAGTTTATTCTCCAGTGCTTTTTAATTGATTAATATCGTGCTGTTGTAAAAATCTTAGCGTGTTCAGTCTATCGTAGTTAGGTGTTGAATATCAACTAATGATTCTCAAGTGTGGAGATGCCATTGACGCCAATGACAAAGCCACTGACAAGTGCAATACCGGCAAGTTTAGATGGCGTATTGATGAAAGTGACTTGTTTTTCTTGTTGTCGCGCGCAGCGCAGCCATTTTAATAAAATGGCTAGGCCAACACTGCTAACTTGTTTGACGTGATGCAGGTCAATGTAAAAGCGTTTGGGTGCATGGTCAATCAGCTCTTTGCCGGTAATGATTAGTTCGGACGCATGTTCAAAATTAAGATCGCCATACAGCACTAGTCGATCAGGATCTGAAACTTTTATTTTTGTATCGGACATTATTATTCATTTCCGCTAAGGTCTGAGTCCCAGGTATTTATCACGTGGTCAATATTGTTATAATTTTGCATAGCTGGACTGAAGTGGTTGCGTAAAGTTAGCCCGAGATTAATCCCATTGACAACAACATTTTGAATTAACCACTTCTTTTGTTCTGTTTGTGACATTGAATAATTGATTGGGTAACTTTTCCCGTCAGCAGTAGTGATGGCCATTGTAACTTTAGCTTTTTGGGTGTTGCGTTTTTTATCCTCAGAGATCTCTTCTTTAGATACGGTTGCTGAATACCCTTCAAACTCAAGCAGCGTGTTGGCATAGGTTCTTAGTGCATTTGTTTTCATGGTTTCAATAAATCGTTGGTGTTGCTCTGTAGAGGCTTTTTTGTAGTGCTTCCCCATAATTCTTGCCGAAAATGTATCAAAATCGATGGTTGGTCCCAGCAATGTATCAATTACTTGGTGAAAACAACGCGGTTCTTCTTGGTATTGTGCTTTGTTTTGTTTGATATCTTCAATTAGTAAGTCTGTTGTTGATTGCACTAACTCTTTCGGTGATAAAGATTCAGTATCAATAGCTTTAAGCTGATCATGACAGGTGGCTTGGGATATTGCACTGAAGAAAATTAATAAAAGTGGTAAAAAGATAATGGTTTTCATATAAAGTGATTCCTTCTAATTAATTATTTTCATCGATATTAGCGTTGGATGTGTTATTCGCGCTAGAGTTCCCGCTATCATTGCGTTTTTGGACTGCTTTAAATAAAAAACGCCCAATGAATTCTTCTAAAATCAGCGCAGATTGAGTGTCTTCAATAATATCGCCTGATTCTAAAAAGGTGTCATCTGCGCCAGGCGTTAATCCAATGTACTTTTCTCCCAGCAGTCCGGCTGTTAAGATGGCAGCTGAGGTATCAGTGGTTAGATTATCTATATCTTCAAAAACATCCAGTGTGACAATGGCTTGATAGCGCTCTTTGTCAAACTGGATGTCGCTTACTTTACCGATTGTAACACCGCCAATTGTAACTTTTGAACGTGTTTTAAGGCCACCAATATTTTCAAACCTTGCATATACTGAATAGGTGTTTTGCCATGATTCTGAGGTTAAGCCGCTGATTTTAAGTGCTAGCACTACGAAGGCAATAAAGCCTGCTAATAAAAATAGTCCAACACTAATATCAATGATTTTTGATTGAGGCATGATTAATGATCTCCAAACATGAGCGCAGTTAGTATGAAATCCATAGCAAGTATGGCTAAAGAAGAAAAAACAACGGTTTTTGTAGTGGCATTGCTGATTCCAAGTGATGTGGGTTTTGAATCATAACCTTGGAAGACTGCAATCCAGGTAACAATGAATCCAAACACTAACGATTTGATAATGCCATTAAACACATCCTCACCAAATTCGACAGATGCTTGCATATTAGACCAAAATGATCCTTCATAAACACCTAACCAGCGAACCCCAACCAAATAGCCACCCCAGATCCCAACGACACTGAAAATCATGGTAAGAATAGGGAGTGAAATAAAGCCGGCTAATAATCGAGGAGCAATAATGCGCCTTAGTGGATCAACTCCCATCATTTCCATACTAGCGAGTTGCTCGGTTGTTTTCATGTGCCCAATTTCTGCAGTAAGTGCTGATCCAGCTCGCCCCGCAAATAAGAGTGCTGCAACCACTGGTCCAAGCTCGCGTAAAATACTCAAGGCAATCATTTGGCCTAATGCACTTTCACTGCCAAATCCACTCAAAACATTATAACCTTCAAGACCAATTACCATTCCGATGAATAGACCAGAAAGTACAATAATGAGTAGTGAAAGAACGCCTTCTTGATAAATTTGTTTGATGAGTAATGAAATGATTTTTTTGCTATCAGGAATAAACCATAGAGACTGAATTAACAACAATGCAGCGCGACCAATAGCAGCGAGCGATTCAGTTATATTGTTTCTAAACTGATTAAGTTGCATTAAAAAGTTATTCATGATGCAGCATAGCCTCATGATAGCTTTGTTGTGTTGGATAATGGAAGGGGACTGGGCCGTCCGGCAAGCCTTGCATAAATTGGCGTATTTGTAAGGATGGGTTGTTCATGAGCTCTGAAGGGGTGCCAGAGCCGATGACTTTTCCGTTGGCAATGAGATAAATGAAATCTGCAATGCTGCAAGTTTCTTGCACGTCATGTGATACCAAAATACTGGTAATATTCAATGAGTCATTAAGCAACTTGATTAACTTAACTAGCACGCCTTTTGTGATCGGATCTTGTCCAGTAAATGGTTCGTCATACATAATCATATCAGGATCAAGCGCAATTGCCCGAGCAAGTGCTACGCGTCTTGCCATGCCTCCTGATAATTCTGACGGCATCAAATCTTTTGCCCCTCGTAATCCCACAGCTTGGAGTTTCATTGAAACTAAGTCATTAATAATATCATTGGGCAGTTGAGTGTGTTCTCGCATTGGGAATGCAACGTTTTCAAATACGGTTAGGTCTGAAAAAAGAGCACCGCTTTGAAACAGCATGCCTATACGTTCACGTAATTTAAATAGTTGGGTTCTTGAAATGTTAGAAAGATTATTACCATCGATAGTTATCTCGCCTTGATCAGGTTTAAGTTGACCGCCGATGAGTTTCAGTAGCGTAGTTTTTCCGGTGCCACTGGGACCCATGATGGCGGTTATTTTGCCTCGATTGATGGTGAGATCAACATCATTGAAGATGAGTTTATCTTCCCGTTTGAAGCTTAAGTGGCGAATTTCGACAAAATGATCTTTAAACATTATTGGGGAGTATTAGATAAAAAGATTGAGTATGATAATCGTTAAGGCAAACTTAAACAAGAATCTATGTTAGCCTTCCAGTGCTGAAAACAACAAAAATAGGCAGTTTCTAATGTGGTTAATCAATAAGGTTGAGATTATTTGCAAAGCTGGGCTGTCTTTATTGCATAATTTAATGCGATCAAAATAGTTTTTTATTAACGCCATAATGAACTTTTCGTCTAGAATCTGTTTTTTATTCATCATCAGAGATTATGCAATTAATATGATTTGGTCAGTTGTTAGTATTATTGTTGGATTTATTTTGTTGCTATGGAGTGCTGATCGCTTTATTCAAGGTGCGGCAGCACTTGCTCGGCAGTTAGGCGTTTCTTTATTTTTGATTGGATTAACGGTTGTAGCAATGGGAACTTCAGCGCCTGAGATGGTTGTGTCGGTAATGGCATCAATTTCAGGCAATCCGGGCATTGCGATTGGTAATGTTTTAGGCTCGAATATTGCAAATATTGGTTTAATCCTTGGTTTGACAGCGTTAATTCTGCCTATTCGTTTTAAAGCTGCAATTTTGCGAAAAGAACTCCCCATTTTGTTTATTGTCACTGTGATCGCAGGTATTTGTCTTTATGATGAATTTTTGAGCCAATTCGATGGGGTGATTTTAGTAGTTACATTTGCTGCTGTGATGTGGTTTTTGCTGCGTCAGAGACCTCAAAGTGATGATGTTGGCTTGGTTGCAGCTGAAGCGGAAGAAATTCCATTGATGACAACATCAAAAGCACTATTTTGGGTGGTGGTTGGTTTGAGCTTGTTGGTAATTGGGTCTCGGTTGTTGGTTTGGGGGTCTGCAAGCATTGCTCGATCGTTAGGTGTGTCAGATTTAGTGATTGGGTTGACTATTGTTGCTGTTGGTACCAGTCTGCCAGAACTTGCAGCATCACTCACCAGTGTCTTTAAAAAACATCACGATATTGCGCTTGGAAACGTGGTGGGATCAAATTTATTTAATTTACTGACTGTATTGCCACTTCCAGGTTTGATTAAACCAGGTGTAGTTGAGGCTGATGCCGTATGGCGTGATTATCCCATTATGTTATTGGTTACAGTCTTATTAATTTTGATGATATTGTTTAAACGTAAAATTCCCAGTATTGGGCGTGTACAAGGTTTAGTGCTATTATCACTTTATCTTGGGTACATCGGGTTACTTTACCATTCGTTATCATGACAACAATCAGCTTTATTGAATCAGCAAGTCGTACAATTGATATTGAAACAAGTGCTGTTTCAGGCTTAAAAGCGCGTATTAATGCGGACTTTGCTAAAGCGTGTGACATTTTAATGCAATGCCATGGGCGAATAGTTGTCTCTGGTATGGGTAAGTCAGGCCACATTGCGCGCAAAATAGCAGCGACATTGGCAAGTACAGGTACCCCTGCGTTTTTCGTGCATCCTGGTGAGGCAAGTCACGGTGATTTAGGTATGATCACTTCAGACGATGTGGTAATTGCTTTATCAAATTCAGGCAATACGCCTGAATTAATTACACTTCTCCC
>JAUIKI010000296.1 GCA_030430875.1 Gammaproteobacteria bacterium
TGTTTAATTTGCTAAATAACAACAATGAGACCACTGCATTAAAATTACAATGATAAAAATGGTTAAAAATCTCCATATTTTCGTTGCAAAATCTGAATCTTTTTTCCTCATTTTTCTGCCATCGAATTTTAATGCAATGGCCTCACAATGATTGAAGCAGACTTATTACCATAATTTCTAACTCTCATTGACTATTATCTCTGTTTTTTGATGATGGGAGCACCACATTTTTCTTCTTAGCAGCGTCATCCCTCTCATTTTTTTGATGATTTTCGCAATCTTGTGTATATCCGCATTGGTACAGATTAAATGTCTCAATGTATTAGAAAATAATCAATTTGCGAATAAAAAAAGAGTTTTATATAAAAAAACTTGCAAAAACTAAAGTTGTTTCCTATCCATTTAGTATCAGTATTTTTCTAAATTGTGAATTAAAGGAGATAACCCCATGAAGAAAGTAACGTCCAGTAAATTGACAGGGTTGATTTTTGCACTGTCAATTCCAATGGCATCAGCATTGACATTGCAAGATGCCATTCAGGAAACCATTGAAACTAATCCTGATATTTTACGAGATGCAAATGATCGATTATCTAGAAATTTTGAGATAAAGCAGGCTCTGGCAGGTTATTATCCAAAAATTGATGTGTCTGCAGGCATCGGAACAGATCGTGTTGATAATCCATCGACAGGATTTCATGATGTAGAAAACACATTAAAAGAGTTTCGAATTAGGCTGGAGCAAATGCTTTTTGATGGACGCTTACGTAAAAGTGAAGTAGAACGCCACATGGCACGAGTTGATTCAGCAGCTTATCGTGTCTATGGCACAGCTGAACACACAGCATTAAGAGCTTCTGAAGTCTATTTGGAAGTATTGCGTCGCCAAGAGTTAGTGAATCTTGCAGAGAAAAATCACAATGCGCATGCTAGAATTTTTAATCAAATTCGATTGCGTGCAGAGTCAGGTGTGGGTAGTAACGCTGATATGCAACAAGCAAAAGGGCGTTTGGCATTGGCAAAATCAAATTTAATTGCGGAAGAAACCAATCTTCGAGATGCTAAAACTAACTTTTTACGTGTTGTTGGCATGTTGCCAGGTGGTGATTTAATTCGACCTCAACAATTTTCAACCATGCCTGCATCTATTGAAGAGGCAACTGATATTTCAGTGCAAAATAATCCTGTGCTAATGTCAGCACACTATGATGTTAATGCAGCAGAAGCGCAGTACCGAGCTGCAATTTCACCTTTTTATCCTAAAGTCTATTTAGAAGCATTTTCTGAAAAGAATTATAATAATGATGGTAGAGATGGGCGTGATTATCGAGACTATGTTGGTTTGCAACTGCGTTATAACTTGTTTAATGGTGGAGAAGATATTAATCGTCGTAGACAGCGAGCTCACCAAATTAACGAAGCAAAAGAAATTCGGAATCGAACACATCGTCAAGTAGTTGAAAGTGTGCGCTTAGCTTGGAATGCATTAAGTTCTATCGTAACTCAGCTGCCTTATTTGCAACAACACATGGCTGCGAGCAAAAGAACTCGTGATTCTTATATTAAACAGTTTAATATTGGGCAGCGTTCATTGCTTGATTTACTAGATACTGAAAATGAATTGTTTGCATCGAGTTCAGCTTACGTTAATGCTGATTATGATAAGCTTTATGCCGAATATCGAGTGTTAGCTGCTAGTGGTAAATTATTATCAACACTTGAGGTTCCTTTACCCGAAGCTGCAAAACCTTTGGGTGAAAAACAAGCATATAATGCGTTAGCACCGCGTGCTCCGAAATTCCCTGAAGCAGTTCTTGAAGATGATTATTGATAATATTTAATCATATAAATTATACTACCGTTAAAGTTGGCCTCTTTGAGGTCAACTTTTTTTGTGTATTATGTG
>JAUIKI010000297.1 GCA_030430875.1 Gammaproteobacteria bacterium
TTGCAGCAAATTTTCCAACGCAAAAATCAACAAAAAATTCCTAAGAAATTACCCATTTATATATTAGGTGGTGATAAGGATCCAGTCGGTGCTGGAGGGAAGGCATTGATGTCTTTGGTTCAGCGATTTCAACATATTGGTATTGAGCAGATCACCTATCATCTTTACCATGATGCTCGTCATGAGATGTTTAATGAGACTAATTGTGAGGAAGTGTATAGCGATTTAATTGATTGGCTGCAGAAAAATCTACCTGGGAAACCATGATGTTAACAAATATAATATTTAGTGAAATTATTGTAGGTCAGCAAGCTTTTTTTCAAAAGCAGCTGATGGAAGAGGACCTTTTCTTATTTGCTAAAACATCTGGTGATAGCAATCCACTGCATTTAGATGAGGCTTATGCAAAAACAACTCGATTTGGCGAGCGAATTGCGCACGGTATGTGGTCTGGATCAATCATTTCTGCAGCGATTGCGACAAAATTGCCTGGTCCTGGTTCTATTTATTTATCCCAAATATTAAATTTTAAACGTCCTGTGAAAGTTGCTGATACCTTGACGGTTACATTGGAAGTTACACATAAACACGCAGAAAAACCAATCATTACTCTGGCTTGTTCTGTCAAAAATCAACGCGATGAAGTGGTAGTGGAAGGCGAAGCTAAAGTCATGGCGCCGACTGAAAAATTGCAACTTGATGTTGTTTAGAAGATGTAATTACCTATTGCTTGAACAAGTTTATAAGTAATTTATGGGGTTTTGGCTGATTTTTGATATAAAAATTAGAGTTTTTCCTGTGCTGCTTTTTCAAGAATGGCTGCACATAAATCTTGCTTGAATGTTTTTGTCATAGAGATAATGGTTTTTCCATTTCTCACTTCATGCAGCGGGTTAGCACCTTTAACTAATAAATACTTAACAATTGATTCATGTCCGCGGCATGCTGCGTGAAACAATGGAGTTTGGTTGCTGGTATCTACGGTATCAACAGGTACACCATGTTTTGCAGCAAGCTCAACGCATTCTAGATGGCCATGAAGTGCAGCGTCGTAAATAAGCCTCACTTTTTGTTTATTATAATCATTATATAGATTATTTTTCCAGAACATCTCAATGATTTCAGCTTTTCCAAGATCACTTGCCCTTTGGTATGCTAAACGTAAATAGCCTGTTTTTGCTGGTGTTTGGTGTGATTCGATAAAGGACTGAACGGTTGGAATATCATTGCTTTCAATGGATTTAAGCATGCTAGGCGGAGCTGCTTTTTGCTTAAAATAAGAACCCCAGTCAGTATTTCTTTCAGGGCCTTGGCTTGCCCAGCCGCATCCTGTTCCATCAGATTTATAAAAAGTAAAAAACTCAATATCATCATAGGCTCCATAAGAGTAAGCGCAAAAAATGACTAACTCATTGCGGACAAAATCTTTTTGAGGTGGTTTGATAACCTCATAGGTAGCACCGTAGATGAAAGGAGAAGACATGAGTTCGATTCAATATAACAGGATGATTGTTATATTGAATATTAGTCTTCATAACTGCGATGGTCAATGTGAGTTACTCAATGAATAAAAGCAAAAATACTTTATCCAAGAGAACCTGTTTCACAGAAGGATTCTAAAATATCTCCCTCATGTGAACTGTATCGGCAAGATATGCAGCCAGCATTTCCGCAAAGGCTAAATCCGCAGGTTTTTATATTTTGCTCATCAGTGCGGCATTCAGAATAGCTATAAATTGAAAAAAACGCTAAGAATAAACTAAAAAAAACCTTGCTGATTGTTTTCATAATTTTTTTGTCTTATTTTCGTTGTTATTTGCTGATGACATTCTAGAAAAGTATTTTTGTTGGTGCAAGTTAATTTTCACTAACACTAATCAAAATAAGTATAG
>JAUIKI010000032.1 GCA_030430875.1 Gammaproteobacteria bacterium
GATGCGTTAGCATGGCACCCTTCGCCACACCAGTAGTGCCTCCCGTGTACTGCAAGATCGCCACATCATCAAGGGTAGAATAAACTGGTTTGAACGTTTTTTTTGCCCCCTTTGCCATAACTTCAGTGAATTTTTTTGCTTGAGGCAGGCTATATGCCGGAACCATTTTTTTAATTCGCTTGACTACATTATTCACAATAAATCGTTTCATTCCCGGCAGCATATCTCCAACCTCAGTCACTATTACATGCTTAATCTGAGTATCGGGAATCACCTGCTCAGCAAGTGATGCCATATTTGCTAAGATAACCAATGCCTTCACACCTGCATCATTAAATTGATGCTCCATTTCTCGTTCGGTATACAAAGGATTTGTGTTAACAACAATTAATCCGGCACGCATGGCACCAAACACAGCAATAGGAAATTGAATTAAATTTGGCAGTTGAACAGCAATTCGATCACCAGGCTTTAGATCGGTTTCATTCTGTAAGTAAGCAGCAAAATCACCAGAGAGTTTTTCAAGTTCAGCATAGGTAATGGTCTTCCCTAAATTTGAAAATGCCTTATGAGAAGCATATTTCTTGCAATTTTTTTCCAGCACATCAACAATGCTCTCAAAACCTTGCATGTCAAATGACTCTGCATTATTCCCTTTTTTTGTCATTGTTTTGGCCTCTTGCATGAGCAACTCCTTCATGTTAACTGGTTATTTTTATTACAAAAAGATACCTAATAAGAGTAGCAGTTTTTTTCGGGTTAGCCTAGGCCTAGGCTTAATCATATTCAACCAGAGATAAAGTGAAAGATCTCAATATTTTGTAACAATAAAAATAGCTCCCTATAGCTGAAAATATATGCCGCTAAAAGGTTGACAATAGTTCATCTTGGGCGTAGTGTTTCGTTTCTGTTTTCCCGGGATTTCGTCCTAGGATTTACTTAAAATTGCCGGGGTGGCGGAACTGGTAGACGCGCCGGATTCAAAATCCGGTTCTTTCACGGGAGTGCGAGTTCGATTCTCGCCCTCGGCACCATATTTACTCTCTCAGATAATCTCGATAATCAATAGTCTTTAAACAACATCAGTTTTGGCTAACTTGAATATGTAAACTCATATTAGAAAACTAGGCTTCTCCTTATTACTTTGAGCATAAGCAATAGACTGAAACAATAGTGAAGAATTTGGACAACCAAGATAGATGGCGTCCCCAAGGGGATTCGAACCCCTGTTGCCGCCGTGAAAGGGCAGTGTCCTAGGCCTCTAGACGATGGGGACATAAGAAGAAACAAACTAGAGCGTGGCATTCTAGAGCCCAGATTTTCATCAGTCAAGATCTGAGCGTGTTTTTTTTGCTGAATATGGCTAATATGTTAAAATTCGCTCAGTTATCATCGCAAAAATCATCTCACATTTAAATTTACACGCCAAAATTTATGCATTTTCATCACCAACTTGATACATCTGGCTTGATCTGCCCAGAACCAATTATGTTGCTACACAATAAAATCAGAGAAATGAACGCTAATGATATTATCAAGGTAACTGCTACTGACCCCTCCACAAAGCGAGATATTCCAAAATTTTGCACATTTTTAGGCCATCATTTACTTTCACAGAGCATGACAAATAACACGTTCTTCTATTTTATTCAAAAGATGGGTTAGTTACATATTGAGTTGCTGTACAATGGGGGCTTATTGCATAGTGTCACGAGTAAAGATAAGGCAAGATTTGAACACCGTATTGTCGAGCGCAGCAGCTATACAACAGACCCAATAGCTCAACTGATGACACCAAATCATAACTCATGGATTGACCTTGAATATTACAGACATCACAACCATCAACCCAGATTCACATCGCATTGATTATGGCTTTTTCCATGCGCCATTTAGTTCATTTTTGTTGGCTACTCTCAATGAGATGATTTGTGCGCTTTTTATCACAGAAAATCAAGAGAAGGCTTACAAAACATTACAACTCAATTGGCCTGACTATCACCTCAAACAATCCGAAAAAGGACTTGATCCGCTCGCAAAAAAAATCGCGGCTAACCCTGCGGAAACTGACATACATCTCATCGTTAGCGGCACTGAATTTCAGCAACGAGTCTGGAAAGCCCTTTGTGACATTCCCGCAGGTAAAACAGCGTATTATCAAAATATAGCAGAGAAAATTGGTCAACCAAACGCCGTACGCGCTGTGGGCACAGCCATTGGAAAAAATCCAATAAGTCTATTGATTCCTTGTCATCGAGTCGTTCCAAAACAAGGAGGGGTTGGCAATTATGCTTGGGGAAGCGACGTTAAAAAAAGACTTTTGGCCTGGGAAAAAAGCATCCTACACCCTACGAACTGATAAACCTGTTACGCGGTCTTTTCTTTGGGACATTAGAATCTAGGCAATTATAAAGACACGTCATTTGTAAACTTTCTAAATCTCTAAAATCAAAAAAATACTCCAATAACAAAAACAAGAATCGATTGACTATTGATCATAGTACTTTCTATAACCTTGTGAAACTTATGCAAACTCTGTTTGTCGAATGAAAATCAATACGTTATAGGATGCTCTCCACTTCTTTGACTTTTTGTATAATTTAAAAATGCGCTTTAATCAGAAAAAAATACAATCTATATTCAGCTTATTTTTATATGCATTTTTACCCAATGTATATGGTGTTGATAATAACTGGGAACTACTTGAGTCTGGATTGGAGTATGCCGAGTTTTTATCTCCACAAAAATCGTTAATGGGCGATTCTAAAATTCGGGTATTACGCATAAATACTAATTATTTTGATTTACAATTACTCAACGCCTCTGAAGAAAAAAATGGCGCACTAAAAACAACCAAACAATGGAGTGAGAAATATAACTTAATAGCTGCTATCAATGCCAGCATGTACCAAAACGATTATCTTTCCAGTGTTTCTTTTATGAAGAATAAAACACATATTAACAACCCAAGGTTATCAAAAGATAACACTATTCTTGCATTTAATCCTAAAATTAAAGGTATTCCAAAGATAAAGCTAATTGACAGGGATTGCGATGACTTCAATGGCTGGAAAAATAAATATCATACACTAGTACAAAATATTCGCATGATATCCTGTGACAAAAAAAATGTTTGGGCACAACAAAAAAAACAATGGAGCACTGCTGCTATCGGCGTTGACAATGATAAACACATCTTATTTATTCATGTGCAATCACATTACACCACACATGACATAATTAATATTTTACAATCATTACCACTATCATTGACAGGATTAATGTATGTTGAGGGTGGTCCACCAGCACAAATGTATATTAATACTGAAAAAGAAACCCATGAACTTCATGGCAGTAACAAATCATATTTTTCTAATCATTTAAAAAGCCAAACATTTGTTCCTGTGCCAAATGTAATCGGCATAGTACGAAAATAAACTAATTTTTGACTAGGCATCTGGATTAAGATGTATGATGAGATTAATATCACTCATGACGTAACGCTTCAATCGGATTGAGATTTGCTGCTCGAACTGCTGGGTAAAGACCAAAAATCACACCGACTGTCAGACTAATTCCAAAAGAAAACACAATGCTATACCACGTGACAATGGTTTCCAAGTCGGCAAAATATGTGATCAAAAATGGGATCAACAACCCCAAAAAAATACCGATAATCCCGCCAAACATTGAAAGCAAAACAGTTTCAATTAAAAATTGCAAAATGATCTGGCCTCGTCGAGCACCAATTGCTCGACGAATCCCAATTTCTCGTGTTCGTTCAGTCACAGTTGCCAGCATGATGTTCATAATACCAATTCCACCAACTAACAAACTAATTCCAGCAATAGACCCCAAAACAATATTAAATGTACGCTTGGTTGCCTCTGCTTGTCGCAATAAGGCAAGCGGAACACGCATGGTATAATCTTTTTTATCATGAAAATTTGCTAGCATCGTCTCAATGGCTAATGCCGATGATTCAACTTGCTCTTTGGCATTAACCTGGACAATGACTTGCTGCAATTCAACTTTTTCTCGAATCGTTGCACCAGAAACTTTCCTCACTGCAATATCACCAAATCGCTCTCGCATTACGTTAATTGGAATATACACATCCAACGGACTATCTGGTGTTTGCACACCTCCATCTCCATCTTTAGCATCTCCAGATGAGATAATTCCAACCACCTCAAAAAAATTACTGCCAATACGAATATTACTGCGCTGCTCTCCTGAAAATGTTAATAATTTACGTGCTACATTTTCAGTCACAACTACCACATTAGCCCGATTACTCATATCACTCGCTTGAAAAACCCGACCGGATAATACATTGTGGTCAACTAATTGAAACCAATCCGGTGTAGATCCAACAACTCGCACTTCTAGAACATTATCGGCATAGTACGCTTTTTCCCGAGTAATCTTCACAGGAACAGCAGATTTTATATCAGCAATTGCTTGCACCATCCGTTCAAAATCTTTATAACGCAAGCCATATAAATCCAAAGCAAAACGCCCCTTACTCGATGAAGCTTGTTCAACTGGTTTTACCGAGTCAATAATGATGTTATTGCTTCCCAATTTCTGAATTTGCTCCAATGCTTCTTTACCAGCACCTTCACCGACAGATAGCATGGCAACAACACTGCCCACACCAAAAACCATTCCCAACATAGTGAGCAGTGAACGCAACCCATGAATCATTAAGTCCTTGATACCCAATCGAACATTACGAATGATTTCAGTGAGTTGCATTATTCACCTTTGCTCTCTCGGCATTCAATCCGATCAATTTTTCCATCACGAATATGCAATTGATGCGATGCGTGAGCTGCAATGTCTGGATCATGCGTCACCATAGCAATAGTTTTACCATTTTTATTTAAATCAATGATAAGTTGCAAAATTTGCTCACCATTTGCTGAGTCTAAGTTTCCGGTAGGTTCATCTGCAAGAATAATATACGGATCATTTGCAAGGGATCTGGCAATAGCAACTCGTTGACGCTGACCGCCAGAAAGTTCATTTGGACGATGATTAAGACGATCAGCAAGCCCAACCAAATCTGCAAGATCACGTGCACGTTTTGCATATG
Source organism: Gammaproteobacteria bacterium (assembly GCA_030430875.1). Classification (GTDB taxonomy): domain Bacteria; phylum Pseudomonadota; class Gammaproteobacteria; order Pseudomonadales; family JAUIKI01; genus JAUIKI01. Next base: position 5,102 of record JAUIKI010000032.1, read on the forward strand.
CATTTGGCTGCCAGTTGAGATAATAAAGAGGTAATTCAATGTTTTCTTGGACCGTTAATTGTGGAATCAAATTAAAACTTTGAAAAATAAACCCCAGATGACTCAAACGAATCTCACTCAATTCATCATCGTTTAATTGACTGATATCTTCTTCTTTAAGGAAATATTTTCCTGACGTTAAATGATCAAGGCAACCTAAAATATTTAGTGTTGTACTTTTTCCAGAACCACTGGGTCCCATAATTGCCCAAAAACTTCCTTGCTCCATCGTGAAGTTAATACCATCTAAGGCATGCACTTCTTCTGAGCCAAGCGTATGAGTTTTTGTGGCATTTTCAAGTCGGATAATTGGATTTTTACTCACAATAATACCCAATTAGTTTGGAGGAGTTATTGACACATCACCAGGCGCATCTTGCATGATTTCCTTAATATCAATATCCTGTAATTCTTCAGGCAAATCATCCCCCATCTCTTCTTTGAGTTTCTCCAACATTTTCTCAGGATCATCAGGCAATTTTATTTCAGGAGAAACTGGATCTTGCAGAGGATTTTTTTCTGCTTCATCAAGAGCATCTTGCAGGTTTTCAGATAAGCTATCAGGAGAGTCATTAAAAACCATGGCTTCAATCGGTGGCGTCAACCAAACCTCCTCATCTTTCTCAACACCCTTTTTAATGTGCACCATATTGTTGTTATCAAGTCCTAACTCAACTTGTCGTGGTTCAAATCCACCTCTTCTTCTTACGTATACAACAGGCTGTCCTTCATGACGCGTCACTGCTTGGACTGGAACATATAAAACATCATCATAATGTGCAATAATAATTTCCACCTCACAACTCATGCCCGTTCGCAGTGCACCACCACTTTTATCAATGTAAATTTCAGAGTTAAACACTTTTACATCAGATCCAAGGAATCCAGAACCTGCATCAGGTAAAGGTGCAATTGAGAACACCTTCCCGGTAAATATTTGATCAGGCAATGCCGCAACAGTAATTCGAACCGGCAATCCAATTTTAACTTTATCTAACAAAGATTCGTTTAGTTTTACTTCTGCCAACACTGAGTCAGCTGCTGGCAAATAGATTAATTCTTCACGCTCTCGAACTTCTTTACCTTCTTGTAATGGTTCTTCTGAAAAACTAAAAAATCCTTTCCCTGATGTTGGATAGACAACCAAACCATCATTGGGAGCATAGATCTTAGTTTTACTGATTTGCTTATTTAATTTTTCAAGTTTATCTGACTCACGCTTAAACTCAGAATCCTTCGCTTTCAAATCCGCTTCAGCTTGAATAACATCAGCACCTGTTTTTTTCTTGGTTCGATCAAGCGCCATAACACTTTGTTTAGCATTACTTTCAAGCTCTGCAAGTCGTTTAGTGTGAGTGTACTCTACTAATAAGTCTCTTGCAGAAACCGCTTGATCCAAGCTGAGTCTTGCTTTTTTTGCAGCTAACTCGTCAGCTTGTAGCTCTGTCTGCGATAAATATTTTTCATTAAAAAGTACCTGAGACCATTTTAATCGCTCTTCTGCTCGAGATAATTCTTCTTTTGCAACAGTAATATCTGATTCTGCTTTACTCAATTCATTGGGATATTCGCCTTCGATATATTTTTTTAAATCTTGGTCAGCAAACCTTAAGTCTAACTCTGACTTTTCCAAAGAACTAGCTGACTCACTTTTAACTACATCTAAATTCTCTCGCGCCCTGACAAAAGCAGCCTGAGTATTTTCAACCCGAATTTGTTGATCAACCAAACGATCTTGCAAAGGACTTGCATCTAATTCAACTAATAATTCACCTTTTTTAACTTTCACCCCTTCCCTAATTAAATAAAGAATTGTTGTACGTCCCTCCACTTCATTTTTAATGACAATTTGATTCCGAAAATTAATTGTTCCTGATTCAGTGACACTGATCGTTAATGGCCCCCGATTCACGTTGAAAGTAGCTTCATCACCAGACTCACCTTCACTGCCACAAGAACGCAGAAATAAAAATAAAACGATGATAACAATACCTATGCCAATCATACTTTTTTTTGTAAACCAATTTTTCTGCATCATCTAAATCTCAATAATTTTCAATTTCAAGCAGTTGCTCTAATTTCACTTTTTCTAATTCTTGCCATAAACCTTTTTCATTGACCAACAAGACTCCCATGTCACGCTGCAAACCTAGCTCAGCTATTCGGTAACTTATTAATGCTGAAGTTAATGCATTCTGCGCTGAAATTAACGCATCTTGTGATTCTAGTAAATCTCGAATCTCAGCACGCCCTGCTTGTAAAAACAAATTTGTGCTACGAACTCGCTCCTTAGCGACCTTCACCGCCAATGCTTGAATCTGCACACCTTCTCTGAATTCAACCAAATCTCGCAAACCATTGCGAATATCCAATTTAACCTGATCTTCTAATGATTGCAGAGTTCGAACAGCTTTCTCAAGATTTACATAACTACGCCGAAATGAAACTTGTTCAGCCCTGCGATCAAAAGGAAGATCAATTGTCAACAAAGCAGAATAAAACCCCTTATCAGGTCGCAAATCTGCATTATCACTTTTCGCACCAAAAGCACCACTGCGTCTTTCACCTGCGCTTGTAGAGCCTAGAATGGTTACTTCAGCACGCAATGCATCTGCAGCCACTGCCACCGACCGTTGAGCATCGAGAACTCTGCCCTGCTGAGTACGCAAATCAAGACGATTTTGTAATCCTAATTGGACAGCAAAATCCAGATCAAATTCATACTGCCCAGCATTTTCTCTACCACCTAGCTCTAACACGACATCTGCATCAGCATGCGGAACCTCACCAACACTGGCGCTAATCTGCAGGTCATCACTAAGCAAAACTTGCTTAGTTGAGGTTGCTAATATCTCTAAATCGTCACGAGATAATTCAACAACTGCGTCAACAGGCAAACCCAATGTCAATTTAAATGCATCAAGCCGTCTTCCATAAGACTGCTTCGCACTAATCCAACGCGCCCTCGCACTTAATTCATCTTGAGTTGCTTGGCCCAATTGATATCGCGGTAGACGACCAGCATCTGTCAATCGTCTGACTCGCCGTGTTGATAAAACTAATTGGCGATAATTTTCTTCTGCATTACGAATTTGATCTAGTTGCTGCAGTACTCCTAAATATTCATTGGCAATAGATACGGCAAACTCTCGCTTGAATCGTTCATATTCCCAAATAGCATAAATCATATTACGTTCTGCTTGCGTGAGAGGCTCAGCAACAATATGTTTACCCGAACCACGGAGCAACGGTATTGATATCGATGCATCAGCAAACACACTATTCGCACTTTGATGACTAGATGTTAATAGTTTTGCAAGATCCACACCGATGCTTGCGGTAAGCGCAACACCCGTTTTTAATGTTTGAGAAATGCTCGTAGTTGCAGAATTACTCAACGTGGTATCAACATCTGCAGCGCCAAGATCTCTGGTCATTTCACTGCGTAATAGGCCGGAAAATGCCGGCAAAAAATCATTTCTAGCCAAATCTAAATCAAGCGCTGATAAAAAAACAGACTCTTTGGCATTTTGATACTCTCTACTATTATAGGCAGCAATTTGTAGTGCAGCTAACAACGAGATAGCAAGTGGCTCACCGGCTTTACCATCAATAGCTAACGTCTGCTCTTGATTGCTAGCACTTTGCAAATAGTCGTCATCATCAGGCCAATGTGGAATTTTTGCGAGATACCGTGAACCAAGAGTTGCGATATCTGAATAAGGCAAGTCTTGCTGAGAAAATAAACGCTCTCGCAACGTTTGTTCTGGGGATTTAATGGAAAATGGCTCAGTTCTTCCTAAAGCAATTGCCTGTTTTTCTTTGATAATCGTATCAGCTGCCTGATCTGCTTGCTCAAGGTGTTTTCCGGCCGAGACACAACCTGCTAAAAGAATCAGCATAGCTACAAATAAGCTTATCAATCTAACTTGAGATTTTCGCAATAAACCGTCAACAATAAAAAGCAGCTTAAAAGCTACGTATTTTTTTGCATTGTTTTTTATCTTAAAAATCTCAAACTGTAGCAAAGCATTTACCAACAAAAAAATCTCCTAAATCATCAAAATATTAACTAAATTTGATACCACACAGATTCTCCCTTATTTTTAAAATAGCACTCGAGCTCTAATGGTGCCTTTTACTTGTTTCAATTTCTCTAATGCAGCTTGACTGTTAGTCATATCAACATCCATCACCACATAACCCACTTTGTCATTGGTTTGCAAATATTGCGAAGAAATATTGATATGATTACCGGAAAAAATTTGGTTTATTTCAGACAAAACCCCAGGAATATTCTCATGAATGTGTAACAATCGATGTTTACCAACATGCTCGGGCAAAGCTACTTCAGGAAAATTCACGGATGAAGTTGACGTACCATTATCACTGTATTTTACTAACTTTTCAGCAACTTCAAGTCCAATATTAGCCTGTGCTTCAACTGTGCTACCACCTACATGAGGTGTTAAGATCACATTATCAAACTCTCTTAAAGGTGAAACAAATTCTTCATCATTTGAACTAGGTTCAGTTGGGAACACATCAATCGCTGCACCCAAAAGCTTATTAGATTTTAACGTATCCACTAATGCCTCAATATCAATCACACTGCCTCGAGAAGCATTAATCAAAATGGAATTTTGCTTCATTTTACTCAGCTGGTCATGACCAATCATTGATTTTGTTGCTAATGTTTCAGGTACATGCAAGCTCACAATGTCAGACAACGCCAGCAATTCATCCAATGAATGAATTTGTCTTGCATTACCCAACGGTAATTTAGTGACAACATCATAAAACAACACTTCCATTCCCAAAGACTCCGCCAACACACTCACTTGTGAACCAATGCTACCATAACCAATAAGTCCAATTTTTTTCCCACGAACCTCATAGGAATTTGCGGCAGACTTCAACCAAACCCCTCTATGTGCTTGAGCATTTTTTTCAGGTAATCCACGTGATAAAATTA
>JAUIKI010000033.1 GCA_030430875.1 Gammaproteobacteria bacterium
TTTGATGCAACTAAAATTATTCACTATCAACAACCTAAAATTGACGAACTCTTAGGAAATGCTGGCATTGTCAGAAATAGATTGAAAATTTCATCGGTTATCACGAATGCAAAAGCATTTCTTGGCATTCAACAAGAACAAGGTTCATTTGCTGAGTATATTTGGCAGTTTGTTGATGGGAAACCTGTTCAAAATGCTTGGAAATCAATGAATGACGTTCCAGCTAAAACGGTAGTTTCTGATACGATGAGTCGTGATTTAAAAAAGTGTGGGTTCAAGTTTGTTGGGTCAACTATTTGTTATGCTTTTATGCAAGCAGTGGGTATGGTGAATGATCACACGATTGATTGTTTTCGCTATGATAAAATTTTTAGTGAAAAAAATAAGTGATTTGTTAGCCTTAAATAAGGCCTTTATTTTTTACGATAGAAATTGCGCCTGATCGGCTACGTACATTTAACTAACTGACTAAACAACATTAAGAGCTGATCTATTTTTAGTTAAATTAACATTGATTTTCTCAAGTTTTAAATCTTTTTTCATTTCAAGAAAAAGCATCACACCTGTTTCATCGTGTGAAATTTCTATTGATCCTAGATCTTTGCATAGGGCATTGAATGCAGCCTCATCGCGATATTGCAAATGCCAATCAAGCAAATGACTCATTTGGTAGCGGTAAGGGTTTTTAGGGTGTGTGTTTGCTATTAGCAGCTTACCAGATGACGATAGCCAGTAATAAAACAGTTTTATCAATGCAAATCCAATTTGATCAGAGAGGTAATCTAATAAGTTTGGACAAATAATGATGTCATATTCTCCACAGGATTGCGAATCAGTTTCTTCAGCTTGTTTGATTAGCTGCAATATTGATTGGCAGTTAAATGATATATTAGGAAGATGTCCCGTTTCACCGATTAACTTTGCGAGTTCTTTTTTGGTGTTATCAAGCATAGTCTGATCATGATCAACCAAATGAAACTCGCAGTTTGAAACAGCTGGATTACTTTTGATAAGTCTTTGTATTTCTAATGCAGGACCACAGCCAACGCATAGGATGCGGAATGGTCGATCTGTGATTTGTTGTGTGTTCAAGTGACTATTTAGTCTTTCAAAAAACCAGGTTATGCGATTTTTATAGGCCAAGCCCAGTGTTTGTTCAATGAAATAATTATGAATAATTGTTGAAAAAACTGTTTTTGAATGACAAGTTTTCCCTGTCAACATGTTCATGGTTTCAGTGTCAAGCGCGTAGCCATTTGGTTTTGTGTAAGTGTGGTAGGTAAAAGGCGCGGCCAAAATCATAGGGTGTAATTCTTGACGAGCAAACTGAGCATGCACAGCCAAATTTTCCTCGGATATGTTGGCAGCAATGCGTTCAAATGGTTGAAAAGCTTGGATCAATTTCAGTTGAATACTCGCGTTAATTAACTGAAGAATATTTAATTGCCTAGTTGATTTGACATCAGAGTGTTGTTGATAATCATTACAATAAGTTTCTTCTAATTCATAAACCCAAGCGTGCAATATTTGTAAAAAACTTTTAATGTGACTCACGACGAGTCGGTAATCGCTCTCAATGGTTTTATTGGGTTGATCACAGATTGAGAGGAATCCTTGTAGGGAGTTTTCGACAGAAACGTTTGTTAGTTTTGGACAGTCAGCTTGCCAATGTTCAGTTAATACGGCTGTGACTAAAGTGAAAAGGCCATTAAAAAACACATGTTGAACGACCGCATTACCAGAATAAAGCTCACGATCTTGCTGTTTGATTGAGAACTTGGTTAGAATATCATGTGTTGTTAGTTGGCATCCGGGATCCCTAACAAGAAAAGATATTTGAGGTGGAGCTAAATGGTTAATGCTTGCAGATAATGTTTTATTCGCATAATTGAAACGCACATTTGCAAAGCAATACTGCCCAACTTTGCTCACACAAACCTCCTTGGGTGTTTTTCGATGGTTGTCCGGTAACCATGATTTCTTAAAGTAACAATCCGAGACCTTCACAATAAAGTACCAGTTTTGCGCTGTAAGACTGGTCAATAGCTAACTATTATCTACGTTTTTCCCTGAATTACTAATCCTTTTTCCCTGATTTTTCTTTCTTGTGTTTTATTGTGAAGATTTCGGCTCATTTTATAGCGCTGGACATAAACATTGAAGCTTTTTTCCTGAATTTTTCTTTTATTGCTCGTTCTTGTAAGGGTGTCAATATTTAGTTGGAGGTGATTGTGTGTCTAACTAAATGGGATATGTTTTTCATTGATTTATAGATTTCCACGACGTTTGATATCAAGATAGCAGTTGACTAGGTAGCTAGGGAGTTGTTTGGGTGTGACATCGAGTGATAGCACGTGCTCATTAGCAAGCTGTTCGCTAATGTGATGTCGTTGGTTGAGATAGAGCTGAACACCGGAATATAGTAATGCGTCATCAAAGTATTCAATGGTTTTGTTGCTAATGTCATCGAGTACTTGTTCGCGTAAATTTGCAAGCAATAGTAAATGTTGTCGCCGTAATATTTTTAGTGCTAGAAGTAAATCTTCAAGGTTTTCATCGCGGACATTTGATAGAAAAATGACCAATGCACGTTTACGCTGGTAGGTTTTTAAATCTTGCGTTGCCTGAATATAGTCTGATGCCCGCGTTGTTGGCTGAAGGTCATACACCTTATTGAGAATGCTGTTGACATAATGCACCCCTTTTTTCGGCGCAAGCCATCGAGTCTCGTTACCACCAAATGTCATCAGACCCACTGCATCACCCTGTTTTAATGCGATATAACTTAATAACAACATGGCATTTAGTGCATGGTCAAAATGGCTGAGATCATCGTCTTGTGAGCGCATACGACGACCACAATCAAGCATAAAAATAATATCTTGGTCTCGTTCATCTTGGTATTCTTTGGAAATGAGTTTGCGACGTTTCGAACTTGCTTTCCAATCAATTTGACGCAAGCTATCCCCAAATCGATATTCCCGTAATTGATGAAAATCTTGACCTTCACCACGTCGTTGTTTTTTACGAATGCCAAGTTGAGTTGTGTGATTGTCCAATGCAAGCAGCATATATTGACTAATCGCAGCAAAATTTGGGAAAACTTTCACCTCCATTATTTTTCCAGCAATTTGTTTAAATTGCCATAACTTCAACGGTGTTGAACGAAACACGGAAAATTTTCCAAAGGTTAAATTACCGCGTTGAGTAGGATTAATCCGATAATAAACTTTGCTAATCATACCCGGCTTTAAGGAGACGACTTGTGGCATGTCTTCAATCTGCACCTGTTGTGGATACTGATCACACAATAAAATATCTGTCGCACGGTGTAGATTATGATGTAATTTAATTTCAACGGTATGCCAGCAACCAACAGGTAGTGCTGAGATTGGTGTTCGATCAACAACAATCGGAGCAGCTTTTTTTATTGACCAAAGATCCCATGCAGCTAACAGAAAAATAATGCCACCACAGATTAACCAATTTTGGGATGAAAAAATGCTGTTCAGTAGTGAGTCTTCAGCAATAGGTAAAAAAGGCAGCACATTGACAAAAACCGCAAAACCAAAAAATGCGATAAGGCAAATCGAAAAATTTCGGGTAGGTCGAAATCTCATAATCGAGGCGCTTCAATTTGGTCTAATATATCTGTTAATAATTGGTCGCTCTTTATTCCTTCAATTTCATGCTCTGGTGCGATATTAATACGATGTCTTAAGACGGGCAATGCCATGATTTTCACATCATCTGGGGTAACAAAATCATTGCCGTGTAATAACGCATGTGCTCTTGCTGAGCGTATGAGTGCAATTGAACCGCGAGGTCCAGAGCCTTTTTGAATGCCCGCCCAATTACGTGTTGCTCGAACTAATCGCACGGCATAATCAAGCACTTGGTTGTCGACTGGAATGCTAGCAGCAATGGTTTGCAGGGTAATAATATCTGACGATTTGACGATGGGAGTCATTGTATTCACATTCAATTGATCTTGTACTTTCCCCGTTGTCACTAAATTAACCATTTGTTTTTCAGCGGATTCATCGGGATAGTCAATAAAACTTTTTAACATGAAACGATCCAGTTCAGCTTCTGGTAAAGGGTAGGTGCCTTCTTGTTCAATGGGATTTTCGGTTGCTAATACCATAAAAGGATTTTCGATAGTAAAAGATTCACCTTCAATGGTTATCTGTTTTTCTTGCATCACTTCAAGCAATGCTGATTGGGTTTTTGCTGGAGCGCGATTGATCTCATCTGCGAGTAAAAGATGAGTAAAAGCAGGCCCTTTTCGAATAATAAACTCTGAAGATTTTTGATCAAACATGGCATGCCCAGTTACATCACTTGGCATGAGGTCAGGTGTAAACTGAATTCGGCTGAATTTTCCATCGAAACATTTTGCCAGTGCTCGAACCAACAGTGTTTTACCAAGACCTGGAACCCCTTCAATGAGAATATGACCTGAGGCAATGAAGCAAATTAAAACGTCATTAATAATGGTGTCTTGACCAATGATGACAGTTGACATTTCATGATGAATGCGCTGAATTAATTCATGTGCCTGTTGAATCGTTTCAATTTTTTGGTCGGGTATCGTCATAGTTGTTTCCTCAAATGTTGCAAAATAGAAATGGTTTTTAACCAGTTGGTTTCAGTTTCAATGGTTTTGGTGTAAATAGCTAAGCTAATTTTTTCAGCATCAAGTTTTCCAAGTTCACATAAAAATATTTTTTGGTCATCTGTCGATAAGCTTTTGAAGTGAGGATATTTGAGGGTAAGTTCTTTATTAAACATTGCCCGTAAATTATCAATGAATAACTGTTCTTGTCGATTACGCCATAAGAATTGATTGTTAGCATGAATATGTTCGAGTAATTTGCGCCGTTTTGTATCATTGATCAGAGTAATAGGTGTAATGCGAAAGCTATTTCGCCATATCCATACGGCTATTATCAGTAATAAGCCAATGATGGCATGTAAATAATGTGTCCATAACCAGTAGAAAAAACTAGGAGAATTTTTTGAAGATTCTGGATGAATAATCCAGATTTTTTTTGCAGAACCAGTGATTTTTCCAAGCAGGTAGGCATGATCATATTGGTTGATATAATGATTTATCCATAAAGATGTCATGCCAGGACTTACAAAGGTTACGCTGCCACTACCGAGCCGAGCTTTAGTCAAAATATCACCACAGGGATGTTCCAGAATTAATGCTGGATTAGTATCATCCGCTAGTACAAAATTATCGCGTGGAATATAGCTTTCCAATCTGATTGTTTCACTAACTGATCCTGAATAGAGCGTGCTGTCGGTGTATTCAGCAATATCATTGGACTCACCATCAGTCTTTTCAGCAGACTTTGGATGGTTGCATTTTTTTTCCTCAAGTAATTCAATGTCAAAATAACTGAAAAAATCTTCATAAGATGCATTATTAGTATCAACTTCAATCAGTATTTGTCCACCAGATGCGACCCATTCAATGAGTTCAGTGGTTTGTTTAGGTGTCAGCAAAATGGCATTATCAGCTAAAATAATCAAACTTTCTGGTCGAGGTAATTCATCAAGGATTGTGTGATTAAAAGTTATTTCTGTGGTGGTTCCAAGTTTTTCCAAGAAAATTTTTGCAGCAAGGTAGTCATTATTTTTGGCTTCAAATGACCAGCCCGCATCAACCCATTTTTCTTCCTCTGGTGTAGAGTCTCTAGTCAGTAGATACACCACTACTATCACTGCTATGCCAATGGCCAGCAAAATACCAATAATGAGTGGTTTATGCGCGGAGTTTTTCATGATGAAAATATGTTTTCCATTGATTGCAAAGTGTTTGCACGACGTCATCGTTTGGTAATTGATTTCCATACGCCAATTTTTGCCAAACTAAAACCAGTTGTTGAAAAAAAGGTGTTAATGATAGTTTTTTTTGTCGAACAATGGATAGGCAGTCCCCTTCAGTGTGGCCATCATGAAAGTCGCAGGAAAAATTATGAATTAGCTCGATGAGAGTTGCCCGATATAGCAGACTCAATGCAAGGCGCTTTTTTCCATTTTGCCAATGATCGAGAACAGTATCAGGAATATTTTCAGGTAAATTTTCTTGTTGAATATCTAATCCAAATAAAGTTGTTGGCGCCACTTTTTTTGGTTTCGCGCGCTTTCTTTTGCCAAACTCTTTTAGTAGAGGAGCATATTTCCAAATAAAAATGATTAACAATGCAATGACAGCCAACCAAAAAATATACTTTAAAACAGAGGCAAATGCTGATAAAAAACTGAGCATATCATCATTTGCTTCTAATGTGTTTTCTTCTTCTTCTTCATTACAAAGATGATGCATTGTCCATCGAGTACATTTGATTTTTTGACTGAAATTTTCATCTTCAAAGGTTTCTTCAATATAGGTTTTAGCTTGATCTTTGGTCAGCTTAACATTGGCGTTAGCATTTGGAGAAAAAGGGAAGATGGCAATAAACATGCTGAGACTCATAACAAGCAATGTATTAATTGCTTGAGATTTTTTATGTGTTACAGATGATTGTAAGCGCTCCGCAATTTGTCTGAACACCACTTCAATGTCCCAGCCTTCCAAAATGCAGCGTCGATTTATATAGAGGCTAAAACCACTTGCAAGACAGATTGGGTTGATGATGGAAAGACTCAAATAAATGTATAAGCCAAATAGATGCTGCTGAAAGGGACTAGGGCTTTTAAAAAATGCTTCATAGGCTTCTAACCAATTATCGGGTGCACCGGAAAAAATACCTTGGATTAAGAATAACCCACAGAATATCAAAACTCTGCTGAATAAGCAGTGAACCCATAAACTGATGCTGCCAACTGAGTTGCGATGAAGTATTGCTATGCGCTGGGCACGTGCCCTACCTGATAATTTTTCTAATTGAATGATGGGCAAGTTGAATGAGCGTGATGGGCTGAGTCGTCGCCAGGTGAGTGACAAAAACCACTGAATTTTTGCCACTTTGGGAAAGTGTTTTAGTGTTGTTTTAACCGAAGGGGTGTCACCAAAAATTGCTTGGCTGAGCACGAACAGTTGTGCACGCTCCCAAATTGGCATTAACCACCAAAAAATCAATGCTGCAATGAGTGGTTTTTGGTAGAAGATAATGTTTAATAGCAAAAAAGCTGGCAGTGTGATGATAAACCAACTTAAAAAAACCGGTTGGTAGCATTGCTGCAGTAATTTAATACCAAGATCAATGCTTTCTGAAACATTACGTGGGCGCAGCCTTACGCTGATTCGGCTTACATCCATTATGCGCTCCTTCGACCGCCAAAAAACAGATAGGCGTAAACCATGACCCAAAGAATGCCGCCAACTAGATATTTTATAGTGGATGGAATCATTTGCATGGATGACCAATAGGCCTCAATAAAGGCTGCAATTAATGTCATGGTGGCAGCGCCATATAATAATTTAATAGCGATACCTGTGGATTTTTTTAGTGCATCAATGCGTCTTAATGATCCTGGCGCTAAGAGTGAGAATCCCATCTTTAGTCCAGCAGCGCCAGAAATTGCCGCTGCGGTTAGCTCAAATGAGCTATGGCCAACGACAAAAGAATAGAAGGTATCTGTGAAACCTGTTTCAGTTAAGACTCCTGCAATTCCGCCAATATGTATACCATTAAAAACCATGAAAAACATTGATCCCAACCCAAATACAATGCCTGTTGCAAAACACCGAAAATCAATGCCAATGTTGTTGATAATGTAAAACCCAAACATATAAAAATCACTATCAGCTGAGCGTTCTCGGCCAAAGCGATCGTTTGCTGGGTCATACATATCTTTGTATTTGAAAATGTCTTCAACAGTAAACAGATTGAACGCAAAATCAGGATTAAAATAAATAACCAATCCCATGATTAACATCGGCAAATAAAGCAGCAAAGATGCTAATAAAAACAGTCGCCATTCTTGACGAAGTGTCACTGGAAAATCTGCAACAAGGAATTGGCCAATACGTCGTGTTAAGGAGCTAGATTGACGATATAGCTTTTCGTGTCCAAGCAAGCTTAGCCTGTTGAGATAGCTGATTAAATGATCATTATAAAGGCGTTCTTGTGCTAATGCTAAATGTTGGCAAATTGCCCGGTAGTTCTTCGAAAACTGGTCTATATTAGGAAGATTTTTGTTTGATTGACTAACATTTTTTTCAAATGTTTGCCAAAGCGACTGATATTTACGTTCAAAATCCTGTTGTTTCATAATGATTTGCTCAAGCCATTAGCAATTGCAAGCAAGCTGTCAACAGCATCTTGGTTTTTTTTGTGATGTAAAGGCTCAAGTAAATTTGCCAATTCAGCTTGGCGTTCCTTGGAAAAAGAAGATTGTCTTTCACTAAAGCGTGTGATCGCATGGCGTTCGGATAATGACAGTGGCATGGGCAATGCTATGGGTTCGTAATTGGTAATGTGTGGTTTTAATTTGGTTTGATATTGATGGACCACAATGGTTCCAGCAGCCAAATCACCCAGCCGCTTAAAATCTTTGTTTAAATAAGAGCAGATGATTCCAGTAAAGTAGAATATTGGCAGGAAATCAACGGTACGCAAGAAGTTACGAATGATTGAGTTGGATAAATTAACTGGGGTTCCGTCGTCATGCACCACTTTTATGGATAATACTTTTTTCCCAGGGGTCATGCCCTGATTTAACACCTCGAAGAAAACCGGATAGAACCAGGTGAACAAGAAATAAAAAATTAGAAAAACACCTTGATTCATATTGTTTGAAAGAGGCGAGAAACCAAAAATTATGATAGCTGCGACAATGAAAATCAGACCACGAACGATTAAATCAAGAAAGTAGGCGTAAGAACGAATGACAGCACTGGCTGGTGAAAGTTTGAGATCAATGCCTTCAGGGGTTTCAATGGATTTTTGAGTATCTAACATGGGAGGGGAAAAGCGAGCAAAAATGCTCGCTTTTTGAGATTACTCAGTTAATTCGATGCCAAATATAGTGTTATACAAAACACCATACACAATCAGCAATAACGGAATCGTCCAGAACAAGCCAATACCTAATGGAATGGCACTAATACCAACAATCAAACCAGTCAAAAGAACCAAACCAAACACATGGAACCATTTTTTGGTGATGGCTTTTCGTGAGGTCTCCAGTGCTTCCCAAGGCGATAAATCTTTCTCAATCACCAATGGAATGGCGAGAATATAAGAAACAGCAAGATAGATGCCAGGAATCACGAAAAGCATCATCCCAATCGTAATTAACACGTTCATTAGAAGACCGAGAATAACCAGCGGCATCATTTTATGAAAGAGGCTGAATACTGTAGAGAAATCAAGAGGAAGACCGGCAGCTCGACGCATTCCAAGCATATAGAGTCCAGCATAGAGTGGTTGAACCACTGGTAAAATTAACAGACCTGGGATCAAGCTATACAAAAAAATGCTGATAAATCCCTCAGGTGTAATGATCAATCCAACAATCGCTTGAGCGATCGAGCTGGCAATCATCATAATGACACCAGCTACTACTGCAGCTAGAAAGATGGTTAGTTTTGCACCTTCGGTTTTTTCCCAAGCACCTTTTATTAACTCGATGATATCAATGCTGTAATCACCATTCAGGCCTTTTTCGATGGAGCCTTTTGTGCCTGTGGACGTATCCGACAAATTACTTTGCGGGGTTTTATAAACATCATTCATGAATTTCTCCTTTAAAATTAGTTTTGAATGAAAAAAGTATAAGCGATAATATGTGTTTATTGTGAAAATTTGTTTAAAAAGGCGCATAATTTTCCGACATGCACCTTTTTAAACCTTAATTACCTACCTTAAGTGTAAAACATGATTCAAAAACTGCTAGGTCAATCTGCCCATTCAGCATTCAGGCTGCAAAAGTATAAGCAAAATCTATCGAGAAAACTACCAATACTCAATTGGAAAACAATGGAATTCTCATCTCAATTTGTCTATGTGCTCAATTGCCAGGAGGGATTTGATGCCAATGAAGATGAAAAGTTGCATAGTTTGTTGCATGTAGATGCTGATTTTGATTGGGCGCAGCCGCATTTTTTTATTGCCCCTCGTCTTGGGACCATTTCTCCTTGGTCCA
>JAUIKI010000298.1 GCA_030430875.1 Gammaproteobacteria bacterium
GTACAGCATTGTTCCGCCTGTTAGTAACGGAAATTTTTCACGCTTAAAAATATCTTGAATGATCCCGTCTACATCATTTAAAAAATCTGCTGCGGAATAGGGTGCACTTGGGTCACAAATGTCAATTAGGTGATGCGTGATCTGATTGCGACACTCAATTGAAGGCTTTGCTGTGCCAATATTTAATCCTCGATAAACCATTGCAGAATCAACACTGATGATCTCTACTGGCAAAGTCTTAGCAAGTTCGATGGCAATATCTGATTTTCCCGTGCACGTAGGGCCTAGCAAACAAAAGACAGATTTCATGAAAAATAAGCGATTTAAGTTGTCTTTGGGATAGATAGTCTTATGACCAGGAACTTGATTTTTAGTTTACCTGTATTTTTAAAAGATCAAAGCAATGAAAGTGTTTAAGTCCTTCACGCCAAAATTACAACATTGGCTATTAGCGGCCTCGCAGAAAAAAGTCATCCAATGCTTTTAATGAAAATTGTTTCCATGTGGGACGACCATGGTTGCATTGGCCTCCGCGATCAATGTTTTCGAGTTCGCGCAGCAATTGATTCATTTCAGTAAGAGTGAGTTGTCGATTTGCTTGAACAGCACGGTGGCAGCTGATGGATTGTAGAATGGCATGTTGCTGTTCAGTGATGCGATTACTTGTATTATGCTCACAAAGATCGGCTAGGACATCAGAAATCAACTGTTTTATATCAGCATGTTGCAATAATTGAGGAACTTCACGGAGTATTAATGTTTGAGGACCTAGTTTTTCAATTGAAAAGCCCATATTGAAGAATAGCTCATTGTGTTTTTCAAATGCTGCCATTTCACGTTGGCTAGTTGAAACAGAAATAGGTACCAGTAGAAGTTGTGTTTCAGTTTTCGTTTGCTCAAGTAGAGCTTTCATTTTTTCGTAGAGAATGCGCTCGTGAGCGGCATGCATATCAACAATAATGAGTCCTTGGGTGTTTTCTGCCAGAATATAAATTCCTTTTAATTCAGCTAGCGCATAACCCAGAGCATGTTCAGGTTGGCAGTTATTTTGGTTTGATTCTGGCTGTAATGCTTCTTTTGACTCTGATGCCTCAGGATTTTGGTGCAGAGCTTGATAGTGTTTGATTTGTTCTTGGATGACAGCGGCGGTTGGTTTATTGATCGGTTGGTAGTGATAAGTTGGTTTGGCAGGTGTTTCAATTAGAGCAAGATTAACTTGTGCTGGTTTAGGTTCAGAAACAGGTTGTGACTGAAGAGCTGGAGTCATTTGGTCTGGTTTCGTCTCTTCAAGTTGGTTTTCAGGTCGGTGTTGGGCAATAATTTTTTCAACTGTTTTGCTTAAAAAACCATAAATATGCCGACTCTCACGAAATCGCACTTCATGCTTAGTTGGATGGACATTAACATCGACTTGTTCAGGATCAATTTCTAAATACAGTAGATAGGTGGGGTGGCGTTGTTGATAAAGCACATCCTGGTAGGCTTTACGTAATGCGTGAGTAATGAGTTTGTCGCGAACAATCCGTCCGTTGACAAAACAATACTGTAAATCTGCTTGGCTGCGAGAAAAGGTGGGTAATCCTACCCAGCCCCACAGGCGCATATCGCTTGCAGGGTGATCAAAGTGGATGCTATTTTGGATAAAGTCCTTTGATAGTAATGTGGCGATACGTCGTTCTTGTTCGGTTATGCTGATTGCTGCATCGAGTTGGAGTATGATTTTTTGATTATGCCGAAGAGTGAAAGCTACATGGTGTCGACTTAAAGCTAGACGTCTAATCGTTTCTTCGCAATGGGTGAATTCGGTTTTGTCTGTTCGTAAAAACTTTCGTCTTGCCGGGGTGTTAAAAAACAAATCTCGAACTTCTACAGTTGTACCAATAG
>JAUIKI010000299.1 GCA_030430875.1 Gammaproteobacteria bacterium
TTGGTTCGTTAAGTTTTTGGAGGATGATCAGCCATTTCAATTATTGTTACAAGAGTTGGACATTGATGCAGGTGAGTTTAAACAGTTGTTGCATCAACAGTTGGAACGATTTAAAACGGGGAATGGCAGTCCTCCAGCAATTTCTCAAGAACTGGTTCAATTGATTCAAGACACCTGGTTGACGCTGTCAGTCGAAGATGGTGGAGTGTCTATTACTTCGATTGATCTTCTATTAGGATTGCAAACCAACGCAGCATTAAGTTTGAAATGGCAAAAGATATTAGAGCCATTTAAGAATGTTACTCCAGATCAGTTGAAATCAGCCATTCAAACAGTGCATCAACAACGCGATGTCAGTAATGTTAAAAAATCTGATGCATCAACTGAATATCTTCAGCAAGTAACGATTGATTTAACTGAGCTTGCTCGAGATGGAAAAATTGACCCGGTTAGAGCTAGACAAAAAGAAATTCGCCAAGTTGTGGATGTGCTGTGTCGGCGCCGACAAAATAACCCAATTTTAGTGGGTGAGGCAGGTGTTGGTAAAACGGCAATCGTTGAAGGGTTGGCCTTGGAGATTGTCGCTGGCAATGTGCCTGATCATTTAAAACCTGCGAAATTATTATCCTTAGATTTAGGTTTGTTGCAAGCAGGTGCCGGTGTTAAAGGTGAGTTTGAGAATCGACTGAAAAAAATTATTGCCGAAATCAAAACCTCAGAAGATCCCATTTTATTATTCATTGATGAGGCGCATACATTAGTTGGCGCAGGTGGACAGTCAGGTCAAAATGATGCAGCAAATTTATTAAAGCCAGCGTTGGCACGTGGTGAATTACGCACTATTGGTGCAACAACTTGGATTGAGTATAAAAAATATATCGAAAAAGACCCTGCTTTATCGCGTCGTTTTCAACTGGTCAAGGTTGATGAGCCGAATGAAGCTGATGCCATTGCTATGTTGCGAGGTGTGATTGAAAAGTTATCAAGTCACCATGGTGTGCACATTCAAGATGAAGCAGTGAATTCTGCGGTGAAGTTGTCACATCGCTATATCCCAGATCGTCAATTGCCTGATAAAGCCGTAAGCCTGCTAGATACGGCGTGTGCGCGTGTTGCCTTAAGTCAAAAAACCTTACCTGATGATATTCAAGCAAAGCAACAGAGCTTGCAACAAATTCGCGATGAAATTGAGCTGCTTGAACAAGATGAAACCATGCAAATTGATCAAACTGATCGATTGGCTAATCTTGCTGAACGCTTTAATCAATTAACAGAAGACTTATCAGCCGAACAACAGCATTTTTCTGAAGAAAATGAAATGGTGCAGGCTTATTTTGAGCTTAGGGCTTCATTGACTACGACAGAAGACCATGATGCGCAAGAAGCAATAAAACAAGATCTTATTGGCTTGCGCGAAAAAATTACGTTGTTTCAATCAGAGCATCCAATGATTCACATGAGTGTGGACCAACAAGCTGTGGCTGAAGTAGTTGCAAGCTGGACTGGGATTCCTGTCGGTCGAATGATGGCAGATGAAATCAGTTCAATTTTAGATTTGTCTAGTGTGTTACAAAAACGTGTGATTGGTCAAAATCATGCAATTGATAAGATTGCTAATTGCTTGATTACTTCCAGAGCAAAACTGACTGATCCACGAAAACCAATTGGGGTGTTTTTGATGGCAGGTCCCAGTGGCGTCGGTAAAACTGAAACTGCATTGGCGCTTGCTGAACAAGTTTATGGTAATGAAAGCAATGTTACCGTGATTAATATGTCGGAATTTAAAGAAGAGCACAAAGTGTCATTGTTGATTGGCTCTCCTCCTGGCTATGTTGGTTATGGTGAAGGTG
>JAUIKI010000034.1 GCA_030430875.1 Gammaproteobacteria bacterium
ATGGGACGAGTAATTATATTTTGACTGAAATGACAAAAAATTCTCGTTCATTTAATGAGGTATTGCTTGAAGCGCAAAGGCTTGGTTATGCTGAATCTGATCCAAGTTTTGATATTGAGGGCATTGACGCAGCCCATAAATTAACAATTATGGCTTCCATCGCTTTTGGAATTCCGGTGCAATTTGATGCGGTTTATACAGAAGGTATTTCTGCATTGTCATCAGAAGATATGCAGTATGCTGATGAGCTTGGCTATCAAATTAAGCATTTAGGTATTGCAAAATATGATGGTGGTGCTGTTGAGTTACGTGTGCATCCAACCTTAATTCCAAATAATTTACTATTGGCTAATGTGGAAGGTGTGATGAATGCTGTGTATGTTCATGGTGATGCCATTGGTTCCAGTCTGTCTTACGGTGCAGGTGCAGGTGCAGGCCCGACGGCATCTGCAGTAGTTGCGGATCTTGTGGATTTATCCAGACATTTTGACGGTGGTGCCAAAGGATTGCCAGAACCGCTTGGATTTACGCAATTGTCAGTCCCCACTGTGTTGCCGATCACTGAGGTGACTACCAGTTATTATTTGCATCTTAATGTGAATAATAGAGTTGGAATCATGGCTGATATTACTAAACTATTCAGCGAATCTGCTATCAATATTGAAGCTTTAATTCAAAAAGACAGTCAGGCCAGCGATGCCATCATTTCCATTATTATTTTAACTAATGATGTTTTAGAAAAAACTATGAATGCGCTAATTGATCGATTAATGTCAATGAATGATATTTTCGGAAAGGTTGCTAAAATTCGCGTTGAACAACTATCTTAGCAGGATTTATTATGCAAAAACCAACACACTACACCGGTTTAATTGAAAAATATCGAGAATTTTTGCCAGTCACTGACTCGACGCCAGTGATCAGTCTTTGCGAGGGTAATACACCACTCATCCAGCTGAAAAACATCCCTAAATCGCTGAAGACTCCTGTGGATATCTACGTTAAATTTGAAGGGTTAAACCCCACTGGGTCATTTAAAGATCGAGGCATGACAATGGCTGTTACCAAAGCTGTCGAAGCAGGTAGTCAAGCGATTATTTGTGCGTCAACTGGAAATACTTCAGCAGCGGCGGCAGCTTATGCAGCACGTGCAGGGATTAAAGCTTATGTGATTATTCCAGAAGGAAAAATTGCTATGGGTAAATTGGCGCAAGCAGTCATTTATGGCGCTTGTATCATGCAAATTAAGGGCAACTTTGATGTGGGCATGCAGTTGGTCAAAGACGTTGCCGATGAAGCAGGCGTTACTATTGTTAATTCGATTAACCCATACCGTTTGCAGGGCCAGAAAACCGCCGCATTTGAAATTATTGAAGCATTAGGTGATGCGCCAGATTATCACTGTTTGCCTGTTGGTAATGCTGGGAATATTTCTGCTTACTGGATGGGTTATTTGGAATTTTTTCAAAAAGG
This sequence comes from Gammaproteobacteria bacterium, assembly GCA_030430875.1. Classification (GTDB taxonomy): domain Bacteria; phylum Pseudomonadota; class Gammaproteobacteria; order Pseudomonadales; family JAUIKI01; genus JAUIKI01. The sequence goes on from JAUIKI010000034.1 coordinate 1,474, forward strand.
TTATGCGAAAAAACGTCCGAAGATGTTGGGTTTTCAAGCGGCTGGAGCAGCACCTTTTTTACTAGGGTCGCCGGTTGATAATCCAGAAACATTAGCAACAGCAATTCGTATCGGTAATCCGCAATCCTGGGATTTAGCATGGACTGCACAGCGTGAATCAAATGGTTGGTTCTCAAAACTAACCGATGATGAGATTTTGGCAATGCAGTACAAGCTTGCCTCCGAAGAAGGTGTTTTTTGTGAGCCAGCGTCAGCAGCTTCAATTGGTGGATTGTTAAAAGAAATTGATGCCGGAAAAATCGAAGCTGGTAGTAGTATTGTTTGTACATTAACTGGAAATGGCTTGAAAGACACTGACGTTGCTTTAAAGCAAGTTAAAGCAGAGATTCTCTCCATCGATTCAACCATGTCTGCGGTCAAGCAAGCCATTTTGAGCCAGCAGAGTTAATGTCAACGGGCATCAACGATTTGTCAAATGATGTTGTTGGGCAAATGAATAGTTACTTTATGATAGATATTATCCATGTCAAAACCAGTCATTAAAATTGCTACGCGTCAAAGTCCATTAGCACTTTGGCAAGCCAATTTTGTGAAAGAAAAAATACAAATATTAGCACCTGAGTTAGTGATCGAATTGCTACCAATCGTAACCAAAGCAGATAAATTTTTGGCAACTCCTTTGACAAAGATTGGAGGTAAGGCTCTGTTTGTTAAAGAGCTTGAGCAGGCCTTATTGAATGGTGAGGCTGATATTGCTGTTCATTCGATGAAAGATGTCCCTAATGATTTCCCTGATGGTCTCGGTTTGGTGTCGATTCTTGAGCGAGATGATCCCAGCGATGCCTTTGTTGCCAATCATGTGAGTTGTTTGGATGAGTTGTCGTTGGGAAGCTGTGTTGGAACGTCTAGTCTGCGTCGGCAATCACAATTATTAGCAAAGCGTCCTGATCTTGAAATTAAGCCGCTTCGAGGTAATGTGAATACGCGATTAGAAAAATTAGATAATGCCAAATTTGATGCCATTGTGTTGGCAACATCTGGGTTGAAGCGCTTGAATCTAGCAAATCGAATCAGCGAAAGATTTTCATCAGATGATTTATTGCCAGCGGCAGGACAAGGAGCATTAGGTATTGAGGCTAGACTTGATGATATAAAACATTGGCCATGGTTGAAAGATTTAAACCATTCCTTAACTGCTAAATGTATAACAGCAGAGCGCAGCTTAACCCAAGCATTAGGTGGAAATTGTCAGGTGCCGATTGCAAGCTACGCAGAAATTTTTGAAGAAAACCAGGTAAGGAAAATCAAGTTACGCGCAATGGTTTCCTCTGTTGATGGAAAAACAGTGTTGAGTAGCAAAGGAGCTAGCTTGCTTGATGATGCCTCTCGGTTAGGTGTTGATGTGGCGAATGATTTGCTAGCAAAAGGAGCAAGCATTATTCTTGATGCGTTAAGATGATGACACATCTTTGAGTTGTAACACATTGCTTTCCACAACAAAATTCAGGGAATAAGTATTTGAAAAAATCGTTAGCAAAATTAACCCTGTTAATTACTCGGCCTTTTGAGCAGGGGCATATGACGAGCAAAGTTATCGAGAGTTTAGGTGGTCAAGCAATTTTGTTTCCTTGCATCAGTATAGAAAACTTATCAGAGAAAGCAGTTCAGTTGCAAATGAGTCAATTGGAGTCAGCTGATAAAATTATCGTGGTCAGCCAGCATGCTGCCAAACAGATACGGCAATTAAATATGTTGCGTAATTTATTGCAAAGCTGGCAATCACAATGGCTGAGTGTGGGTGAAAAGACAGCTGATGAGCTGAGGGAAATGCAATGTACTGTCATTTCACCGTCAAGTGATTCCCAAACCAGCGAGGGACTTTTGTCGCTAACTGAATGTATAAATTGCCAAAAACAAACAATTTTAATTGTCAAAGGTGAGGGTGGTCGTGATCATTTAGCAAATGAACTTTCTAGGCGTGGTGCTTTTGTGCAGAGACTTGATGTTTATCGCCGGATTAGGCAGCCTCAAGATGTTCATTTTCAAGAACGCTATGTTTTAGTGGAAAGACTTATGCAGGCTGGAAAAATTAATGTGGCATTAGTGACAAGCGTTGAAGTTTTGCACAGTTTAGTGGAATTATTGTTACCGCTGCGACATAAATTGGTTAACATACTATTAGTTGTGCCTTCAGAGCGTGTCAAACTTGCTGCAGAGAAGCTTGGTTTTCAATCAGTCAAGTGTGCAAAAAACGCAAGTCTTCCTGCAATGATTGAAGTTATATACGAATTTTTATGAGTGTGAGGGAATAATGTGTGAGTGAATCAAATAAACACCCGAGTCCATCTCAACCAACTAAACCGACTCAAGAAAAATCAGTTAAGAAACCTGAAATTAAAGTTAAAAAAAGTCCTTGGCTGCTTTGGTTGTTGAGTGGAATTAGCATAGGTCTGATCAGTTTTGCTGGATATTTATATTGGGTGGAATCTATAACGATTGGTTCATTGACGCTGAGTCGTTCAAGTGTTTCTGTGGATGCTGTATCAGCTAAGCTTGTGCAACAAAATGAGCAGTTATCAATCTATCAAAACGAGCTGATAATGCTTAGTGAAAAAATTGCTGACTTTGAAAATAACAAGCCCAATGCTGACGTTGATCAAAGCTGGAAAAATGAAGTTAGTGCGATGCAGTCTCAAGTATTGGATTTATCTAAAGAAATTGAAACGGTAAAATTAACCAATGTGAATCCTGATATAAAGGTGAGTCAACTGCAAGAAAATTATGCGTTGGCGGAAGCTGATTATTTACTAAAGCTTGCTTATCAGCGCATATTACTTCAACAAGATAGTGTGACAGCAACTCGGTTATTAACCTCGGTGGATCAATTGCTACAACAAATTGAGGAGGTTGGCATAATGCCGATCAAGGAACAAGTGAAGAGTCATTTGGTTGCCTTGCAGATGGTTCAAACAATTTCTGTTGAAGATGCCTACCTTGAGCTCAGCACGCTGTATGAAATGATGCAAGTGTTGCCTATGTTGCCAAGCCAACATTTTGAAACTGATCTTGAGCAAGATTCAAAGCTAGATTTAGCTAATGCATCGGAAAATTTATCTGAGGAGGTTGTTGCATCTAAAGCTGATTCATGGCAGGGAAAAGCAGCTGGAATTTGGCAGAAACTCGATCAGTATATTCGACTGCAACCTAGACAAGATGCACTTGATTTAATTGTTTTACCAGAACAACAAGCATTATTGCAGATGAAATTAGATTTATTGCTGCAGCAGATAAAAATTGCTTTAATGAAGCAACACTCAAAAGCTTATCAAGCAGGATTGAGTGAGCTAGAATCAAATGTTACGCAGTTTTTTGTAGGTAGCGAGCAACGTGATCATTTGATAACAAAAATACATAAATTGAAAGAATTGGACATTCAGCTTGATCTGCCTGATTTGTTGCCGACGCTTCAAGAGATGACAAATTTTTTGCAACAAAAGCATCAAAAAAATGATGATATCCAAATTATAAAACCGACTGAAAAAAATAGCATCGTTCCTAATCGTAAGGAGTCTTTAATTCAGTGAAACGTTTTTTTATTGCATTATTGTTTTTCTTGCTATTCAGTGCATTTCTTGTTGAGTTAATGTTGTCTGACTCTGGTGTGGTAATCATTGCATTTGGTGAAAAGCAATTATTGATGAGTGTGTGGGTGGCCTTGTTGCTTTGGTCGGCTGCTAGTTTATTAGGCTATGTCATACTTCGCTTGTTGCTATCCGTTGGCAAAGACAAGCCACGAAAAGAGTCACAATCATGGTGGCATAAACGATCAGTTAAAAATCAACGTCGTAAATTCCAAGAAACAGCATCTCGTGGCTTTATTAATTATTTAGAAGGCCATTGGGAGGCAAGTGTTCAGCAATTAACTAGTGTTGCTGACAAAACTGATGTTCCAATTGTTTACTATTTGACTGCAGCGCATGCTGCACTTGAATTAGATGATCGAGAGAAAGCTCAGTCGTTACTCATGCAGGCTAAAAAAAATCAGCCGGAAGCTGCATTGGCCTTTGGGGTCACACAAGCTAGATTCAATATTGCAAAGCGTCAGTGGGAAAAAGCGTTAGCGGTTCTACTGAAACTACATTCTGAAGCACCTCGACAAACATTGGTGTTACGGCTTTTAGCTGATGTGTATCAAAAACTGCAAGATTGGACTGCGTTGCAATTGCTGTTACCTGAGTTACGCAAGCGTTCAGTTTTTAGCGAACAAATATTGAATCAATTGGAACGCGAAGTGTATACAAAGCTTTTTGAGGAACTCATTCAACAAGCAACACTTATTCGATCTGCCGCAGCAAATCTTGATGGCATGGCAGATAAAGTGCATCGATTACAATCCCTTTGGAAAAAGGCGCCTTCATCTGTTCAAAATCAGCCAGCAATTTTTCAAGTGTATGTTAAAGCGCTGATTCAATTACATGCGGGTAAAAAAGCTGAAGTCGCATTAAAAGATGCAATTGATCGTCAATGGGATGATCAATTGGTATTGCTGTTTGGTTTGATGGTGACTGATCAACCAAGCAAAAGATTGGAATATGCCCAAAAATGGCTGAAGATCCACCCGAATAATCCATCGTTGTTGCTGACGTTAGGTCGTTTGTCGTTGCAAGTTTCTGATAGCACAAAAGCAAAACATTTTTTTGAAAATAGCATTCAATTGCATGAATCCAGAGAAGCTTGCATTGAACTGGCAAAATTGTTGGTGAAAATGGGGGATATTTCAAATAGTAATCGTTATTTTCAGCAAGCTGAGCGAATTAATAGCCATCTATAAAATTCAGCGCATCAGCATTTGAAATAAGTTTCAATGATAAGAAATGGTTAAAAATTTCCAGCTCTGCACTGGGGTTCTGGAGCTTTTTGTCATAATCCTAACTGCTCCCAAATGGCATCGATGGCTTGCTTGGTTTTCATATCTCTTTTGATGGGGTTACCCCATTCACGTTGGGTTTCTCCCGCCATTTTGTTGGTGGCATCGAATCCCATCTTGCTGCCCAACCCTGAGGTTGGTGAGGCAAAGTCAAGGTAGTCAATGGGTGTGTTGCTGATAATGGTTGTGTCACGCTCAGGGTCCATGCGTGTAGTTAGCGCCCAAATCACTTCTGACCATTGACGTATATCAATATCATCATCCACAACAATCAAAAATTTAGTGTACATAAACTGACGCAAGAAAGACCAGATACCAAACATCACTCGCTTGGCATGGCCAGGATATTGCTTTTTAATGCTGATGATTCCCAGTCGATAAGAGCAGCCTTCAGGAGGTAGATAAAAATCAATAATCTCTGGAAATTGTCGTTTTAAAATTGGTACAAAAATTTCGTTTAGGGCAACCCCTAGCATCGCTGGTTCATCAGGTGGTTTGCCAGTATAGGTGCTGAGATAAATAGGGTTGTCGCGATGAGTGATTTTTTCAATGGTAAACACCGGGAATGTTTCAATATCATTGTAATACCCGGTGTGATCACCAAACGGTCCTTCTGGTGCCGTATCATTAGGGTAAATAAAACCTTCTAAAACAAATTCGGCGGTTGCTGGCACCAATAGCTTATTCGATAAACAACTGACCAGTTCTGTGCGTTTGCCACGCAGCAGTCCAGCAAATGCATATTCAGATAACGTGTCAGGAATCGGTGTGACAGCAGCTAACGTGGTTGCTGGATCAGCGCCAATTACAACACTGATGGGAAAGGGTTGATCGGGGTGTTTCTGTTGCCACTCTTGAAAATCTAACGCTCCGCCACGATGTGAAAGCCATCGCATAATTACTTTATTTTTTGCAATGACTTGTTGGCGATAAATGCCTAAATTCAAGCGTGAGCCAGATAAGTTTTGAGTGGCTACCAGTGGCCAAGTAATTAAAGGTCCGGCATCCCCGCTCCAGCAGGTTTGAATAGGAAGCTTGCCCAAGTCAATGTCATTTCCTTCTATTATATTTTCTTGACACAAACCACGGTTGACTGTTTTTGGATGCATGCGCATCACCTGTTTTAGCAAAGGAATTTTTTGCCAAGCATCTTTAAATCCTTTAGGTGGATCAGGTTGTTTTAAGTAAGCCAACAGCTCACCGATGTCGCTGAGTTGATTGACATCTTCTACGCCCATTGCCATGGCAATGCGCTTGGTGGAGCCAAACAGGTTAGCGAGCAAAGGGAAGTCTGTGTTAGTTTTTTCAAATAGTAGTGCAGGACCTGATTTGTGCAAAACTCGTGAACAAACTTCAGTAACTTCTAGGCAGGGGTTGATAGGTAATGTGATGCGTTTCAGTTCATGGTTGTTTTCGAGCAAAGCAATAAATTCGCGCAGGTCAGAATAGCTCATAAAGTGAAAATATGGTGTCAGTGGGAAGGAGTGCATCATTTTAAGGGAGATAAACCCAGGATGCTAGCGTAATCAACTTTACTGAGTGAGGGCGAGTTAAGCGCCACATCAAGAAAAAGCATGCATGAACGACGAAATTAGCCATCATGGAATCGAATCAAGTAGCAGTCATTAAATTTTTCCTTCAGGTAATTAGTCTTGCTACAACAGACACTCAATATATCAAACACTAAAATAAGCGTTTAAATAACACACAATAACCCCATTGATTTTTCATATTGAACCGCTAGAATTTTTAGACTTAAAAAATTGAAGGCGCAGTAATGCAAGTAAGTGTCGGTCAAAATTTGTTCAAAATGTTCAGGGTTTTTGATCTGAACTTGCGCTAGCAAAGAATCAGTTAATACTTTAGGAGAGTCAATACATGATCAATTTACCGAAAAAACCGTTAGTCGCTGGAATTTCTGCTTGGATCTTGAGCTTGGGTGCCGTGCAAGCTCAGGCCGCAGAGTGTGTGCCTAATCCTGTGCTTGATTTTGGTGTTGTCAGCTGCGTTGGTGCTGCGTTCACAGGATTTGACAGTTCTTCAGTTGGGTTGACAATTAATATTGCCGCTGGTGCAACGGTAACAAATGGAAATTTTACAGTCTTTGATCTAGATGGAATGGGAGAAACACATACTATTTTTAACAGTGGTGAAGTAACTGCTATGGGAGCTTTAGTGTCTGCTTTTTATGTGCAAAATGCTGACACACTAAATTTTTTAAACAATAATGAAGTAAGTACATCAGGCAACTTTTCCAGTGCACTGGTTACTGTGGGCGTCAAATCGGTCAATATCACTAATAACGTTAACGGAAACGTCTTTAGTACTGGTTTTGACTCATCAGCGATTGAACTCTCAAGTGCAGACGATGTGGTTATTAATAATCTTGGAAACATCTCAGGTGCTGGTGCAGGAATCTTCGCAAACTCGGGAAATTTGACGCTTAACAATTTTGCTGAAGGCACGGTAGCAGGTGATAATGACCTTAATGGTGCTGGCTCGGCAATGTTTTTGACTGATCTAGTTGATGTGGTGGTTAATAATGCAGGAGAAATCAAATCAACTGTCGAAGATAGTGCAACGATACACTTTGAAGATGTTGGTGATGACCAAGGCAATGACAGCCTTGTTGTAAATAATACGCTTGCAATTCGAAATACAGGAGCTAATCTTGGGGCTGCAGCAATTCATGCGATTAACATTACAGATGTCACCATCAACAACATTGGCGTGAATGCAACAATTACTTCAACAAATAACGCGGCAATAAAAGTTGATACTCCGACACAATCGTCGATTGTAAGCATTAATAACGATGATGGTGCTTCTATTATTGGAGGCAGCTTTGGTATTGAAGTGAAGAGTAATCCCGTTTTTAACGATAATTTGATAATCAACAATACAAACTTATCAAAGATTACGGCCGTGGGCGACGCTATTTTTGCGCTTAATATGGACCAAGTGATTATCCGCAATCTCAGTGGGTCTCTAATGCAAGGGAGCGTGGGAACTATTGAGGGTTCTGCCATAAGGTTAGTTGACAATAAAGACACCAACATTCTTAATGGCTTGGGTTCAAGAATTGTTTCTACAGATACTTTACAGGGAACAATTAGCATTTCAGATCAAAGTAATACTCTTTTGAATGATTCTGCATTGGTCACTAATTTCGGGCTTATTTCAAACGGTTCAAATGTTGATGGGCTTAATTCTGATGCAATCTCAATTAGCGGCATTGCAACAGTTGATATTTTGAATGTGGATGCGCTTGGGTTTGGGCCTGGTGTGATTTTCTCAGAGACAGCAGATGCGATTTCGCTTAATTTTTCAACGAACGAAGCAACCACCGCAACCATCTTTAACTTTAGCACAGGCGATGGAAATTTTGATGGCATTCAAGGCTGGACGACAGCAATTAATGCGATTGGCCAGGAGCAGTCTGGAGAAACCTTAGCGGTAAT
>JAUIKI010000035.1 GCA_030430875.1 Gammaproteobacteria bacterium
TCCTACCTGTTTTTCGCAGCGATTTTTGAAGGATGCTGGTTCTATAACGGTTTCAGCCCGATATTTGCTTTACAGCGCCGTGGCTTGATGACAGGAACCGGTGAGCAACTGCAATACATTTTACGTGATGAAGTGCAGCACTGCGCGTTTGGCTTGCGCGTCGTACGCCAACTACTTCAGGAAGAATCCCTGACGCTGGACAAGCAGGCCGTACAGGCCATGTTCGAGGAGGCGGAATTAGTATCGTGTATCTAGATCCTTTTAAGCCTGATGAATCTATTTTAGACTTGCAGAATGTGACGGTTAGCAATAACAAAATCATATTGCATTCACTTCACGAGAAAGGGAGACCGCAGGGTGGTGGTATTGCTACTCCGCGAATACTGGCTTCGACAACTAACAGTAGTATTGTGTTTAACAGAGTTCGAGCGCCGAAAAGTGAAATCCAAGCTCAAGCTGATTGGGTGGCAGGTGGATATACCGGGATCAGTGATCACACCTATATGCTTAATAGCATTTTGGCATTAAATTATGTCGGAGAAGACGAGCAAACAGAAACTGAAGCAAATTGTGACGGAATCTTACTTTTCCCTTCGCTTGGATACAATATCTTTGGTGCAGTCTGCAAGTCTGGAGCTGAAACGGATACTTATTTGTTTGACTCTTATGAGGCGACTGAAGAGGGACAGCTAGAAGCAGTTAAAAAATTGTCATTGCTTCCTCTGGCAGACAATGGCGGTAAAAATACTCTGACAGCTAATCCTCGCACTCATGCGTTGGGTTTTTATTTTGAATCAGGTCAATTGATTCCAAGCATAGCCATTGATAAAGGCAGTAAAGACTGTGTGGATGTTGATCAGCGTGGTTTTTCACGTCCAGCCTTTGGTTGGCAATGGAAAATTTGTGATGTTGGTGCGTACGAGTTAAATGCTAAGCCGTAAGGTTACTAAAAGAGAGATGATGTTAGCTTGAGCTGTCCTGGGTATTTGGGTTATTTATGGCAGCTCAACTGTTAATTATTATTGATTTTCATGGCTATTGCGATCAAGTTCACCAATTGCCAGAACAGGTGCGACATCTAAATCTGACGCATCCATCATCGTAGCAACTCGCTGTAGCGAGCTTATTATCATACTTTGCTCCCAATCATTGAGTTTCTCAAATTGCTCAACAAAGTGTTCCTGCAGAGGTGTGGGTGCATTTTTTAGCATTTTTCGTCCATTTGTCGTTAAGTATGTTAATACCTTGCGCTTATCATTTTTTGCTCGTTGGCGCTTCAGGAGTTGGCGCGCTTCAAGTCGATCGACAATATTTGTTATGGTTGCTTGGCTGAGCTCTTTAGCCAGTTCGCCGATCGTCATTTCATTGTGATTGCCCAAGTTTGTTAAGATGAGTAGTTGTGGCCCTGTTAATCCAGCTGTTTTGGTAAGGTGTCGTGAGTGTAGATCAGTTGCGCGAATCACTCGACGTATCGCGATTAACACATCATTAACGTTTTGCATTGTTTTTTCCTGGTTTCTTTGGAAGAGATTATTAACGTAATTGTATCTATTTAGCAACCAGAATTCATTGATGATTGCAGTTTTGTTGTATCAGCCTGTTTTGATTTTGAGTGTAAATTAAGGTATAATTTCGATAGAGTTCAAAATAAAAATAGCAGTTTTTTTTTATTTGTATCAAAAAAATGCTATTTTTTTGTGATTTTTAGTGTTTATTTAGTTTGAGTTCAACTTAAATAAACTGATTGGTTATTTATGAAAGATACGTTGTCCGGTGAGCATAGCCAGCCAAAATATATAATGCGACAGCCAAATTCGCATGATGGGTTTGTGCTAAATCAATTGATAAAAAATTGCCCGCCATTAGATGGTAATTCAGTGTATTGCAATTTATTGCAGTGCAGTCATTTTGCAGAAACCTGTGTGCTGACAGAGCTTGATAATAATGTTGTCGCGTCATCAACTGGTTACTTGAAGCCAGCAGATATAAATACCTTGTTTGTTTGGCAGATTGCAGTTCATGCCGATCATCGAGGACAAGGTTTGGCGGAGAAAATGCTAATTCACCAACTGGCTGCAAAGGTATGTCGCAATGTGCGGTTTTTAGAAACCACTATTAGCGATGATAACGAAGCATCGTGGAGATTGTTTATGTCTTTTGCAAAAAAACTGCAAGCAGACACTGAGAAAATGCCTTGCTTTGATCAATCTCTCCATTTTAATAATGAACATGAAAGTGAAATTTTGTTACGAATTGGTCCTTTTGAACACGGCTCAAGTTTCTTAGCAGAAAATACCTAGACATAGAGGAGTTAAATATGAATATTTTTAATGAGTTAGAATCGCAAGTTCAATGTTATGCACGTTCGTTCCCAGTTGTTTTTGAGCGAGCGACAGGCTCTACAATCGTGGATGCTGAAGGAAACGAGTATTTAGATTTCTTAGCTGGCGCAGGCTCGCTTAATTACGGTCATAATAATCCGGTAATGAAAGCCGCGTTGATTGATTATATTAAAGAAGATGGTATTACCCACAGTCTTGATTTACACACAAAGCAGAAAGAGAAATTCCTCACAGCATTCAATGACTACATTTTAAAACCCAGAAAGCTGAATTATCGAGTGCAATTTACAGGTCCAACTGGCACTAATGCTGTTGAAGCTGCATTGAAAATTGCGCGCAAAGTCACAGGAAGGCAAAATGTCATCGCTTTTACCAATGGATTTCACGGAGTATCCCTTGGTGCATTAGCGCTTACTGGAAATCAGCACCATCGTGGAGCAGCTGGTGTGCCACTTGAAAATGTAATTCGCATGCCTTTTGCAGGCTATTATGGAAAAGAGACGAATACAATTCAACAAATTGAAAAGCTATTTGCAGATCAGTCGAGTGGTATTGAATTACCAGCAGCAATTATCTTGGAAACTGTTCAAGGGGAAGGTGGGCTAAATGTTGCATCTGTTGAGTGGCTGAAAGCAGTTGAAGCATTATGCCGTAAATATAAAGTTTTGCTTATTGTGGATGACATCCAAGCTGGTTGTGGTCGAACAGGAACATTCTTTAGCTTTGAACCAGCTGGAATTAAACCAGATATTGTAACGCTATCAAAATCACTAAGTGGTTATGGTTTGCCGCTTGCTGTGACGCTGATTAAACCTGATTATGATCAGTGGGAGCCTGGCGAACATAATGGCACTTTCCGAGGAAATAACCACGCATTTTTGACGGCAGAAGTTGCGATTCGACATTACTGGAAAGATGATAGTTTTGCTGAGGAAATCCAGCGTAAAAGCTCGTTGATTTCTCAGCAGTTAAAGCGAATTTTGTTGGAAAAAGGTGCACCATTCATGAAAGTTTGTGGGCGTGGTTTGATGCAAGGTATTGATTGTCGTAAGGGTGATTTGGCTAGTTTGATTACCGAGTCAGCGTTCAAGAGAGGGTTAATGATTGAAACAGGGGGGTCTGAAGGGCAAGTAGTTAAATGTTTGTGTCCTTTGACTATCACCGATGAAGAGATCAAAAAAGCGTTGAAAATCCTGGCAGAAAGCATTGAGGTCAGTTTGCAAATTCATCTTAAAAAAGTATCTTAAAAAGAGTTAGCACGCTGTATGCAACAATTACGAATGACTATCTGAAATGCCAAAAGCCCTCTTGCGAGGGCTTTTTTGTGGGTTGCGCTTGATTATTTGAGGATGTTTTTCGTAAAGGTATTAAAGGTATTTTGCAATTGATGGGGTTATCCAGAAAACATGAAATCATGAGGATTAATTTTCATGGTTGTGCTGTATCATTTATCGCTGTAGTTTTATTTTAATGATCTCATCATATAAACTAATTTATGCTGTGTGGAAAAAATGGCAAAGCAAGTTGATGTTGTGGTTTTGGGTGCGACAGGTAATTTTGGTCATATCATTGTTGAAAATCTAGTTAAATCTGGTGTGTCAGTGCTTGCAGTTGGACGCAGTGAAAAAAAACTTGCTTCTCTACAGGTTGAGTTTGCAAAATTGTATTCTAATGCTGATTTGCAAATATTTTCGTGTGATGTTTATCAGGAATTCTCAATATTATTTCAGCTATTTTCGCCGAAAGTATTAATTAATACCATAGGTCCTTTTCAGGATTGTGATTACCAAATTCCAGTGCGCTGCATAGAAAATAAAGTGCATTATATTGATATTGCAGATGCTAGAAATTATGTATGTGGTATCAATGAATTAAATTGTGCTGCACAACATAGTAAAATAGCAGTAGTTGTCGGCGCAAGTTCTGTTCCAGTACTGTCTTCTGCAGTTTTAGTGCATTTCTCTTCCATGTTTGCAAGGTTCGACGCAGTGCAATACGGTATTTCTCCAGGGCTTAAAACAGAGCGCGGATTAGCGACAACACAATCAATTTTAAGTTATATTGGTAAGCCATTTAAAGTATGGAAGAATAAGCAATGGATGACGGTTTATGGTTGGCAAAATTGTCATCGAGTTGATTATCCTGGGGTGGGAAAACGCTGGATGGGTAATTGTGATATTCCTGATTTAACGTTATTCCCAGAATATTTCCAGATTAATAATTTGTCGTTTTCAGCAGGGATTGATAATGTGTTTTTACACGTTGGCTTGTGGTTGTTTTCTTGGTTGGTCAGGTGTGGATTAATCAGAAATTTTGATCGATGGGCTAAACCTATGCTGAAAATAAGTAAATGGTTTGATCGTTTTGGTAGTGATGTGGGAGTCATGCATGTCAAAATGCAAGGGGAGAATTTTCAGGGAAATACACTTAAAAAAAGTTGGTATATCATCGCTCGAAAAGGTCACGGATTACAAATTCCGTGTGTACCAGCCATTGTTTTAGCGAAAAAAATTTTGGCGAAGCAATTAAAGTTCACGGGTGCAGCTGCAGCAGTTGGATTAATTTCTCTTGAAGAGTACCTTGAAGCATTACATGAATTTGAAATTTCCACCATGATTGATTGATTAATTCCTTATTTGTTACCTCGGATAAACAATTTTCTTAGCAAGTGAGATGGCAACGTTTTGCGTAGGTTGATTTGTTTCTTGCGATTGATTGAATACATTTGCCAGAGTGTCGCTAATTTTTAATATTCGTTGTTGAATGCTTTCCGCGAGTAGGCCTTCTCGTTGTAGAGCTAAATAAATCAAGCCTCCTGCGTTGATGATAAAATCTGGCGCATATAAAATATTTTGTTCAAGTAATGCTTGGGCAATAGATTCATCTGATAATTGGTTATTAGCAGCACCTGCGATTATTGAGCAGTTTAACTCATTAACAGTTTGTTGGTTAATGATCCCACCTAAGGCACATGGTGCAAATACGTCACATTGAACCTTGTGTATGTTTTGAGTTGATGTGATTGTGGCATTGAATTTGGTGGCGCAGCGGTTAGTTTTTTCTGAATTAACATCGGCAACAGTGAGTTTTGCACCAGCGTTGAAGAGTAGGCTGGCAAGTTGGTAGCCTACATGGCCTAATCCTTGAATAGCAATATGACAGTTGTTTAAGTCGCTATGGTTTAGTTGATGTTGAATGCAAGCTCTAATACCAGCAAAAACACCAGTAGCTGTATGAGGGGAGGGGTCATGGCCTGTTGTGCTGGATACAAAAGAAGTATGTTCTGCAATGGAGTCCATATCTTCAGGAAATGTTCCGCTATCCATTGCGGTGATATATTTTCCGTTGAGTGAGTTTATAAAACGACCAAATTCAGCAAAAAGAATAGATCTATCAAATTTGCTGGTCGGATAAAGAATGACTGATTTGCCTCCGCCTTGTTTGAGTCCAGCAAGTGCTGCTTTATAAGTCATTGCTTTTGAGAGCTTAATTGCATCAATTACCCCATCATCAGGATTTTGATAAGAAATAAAGCGGCACCCGCCCAGTGCTGCTCCTAGATGGGTGTTGTGAATTGCAATAATTGCCTGCAGACCGCTTTTAGGATCAATTTTGATATGTAGTTCTTCTAGGGTGTTCGAATGTATTTGTTGGAACATGATTAATCCTCTTTGAGTGGTCATCTATAAACATGAAGTTAGCTATTTTGACCTAAATTTCAGTTCTGGAAAATGACTTATTTATTAATAGCTTATCAATGACTAAGAATTTTTAAATGAATGACCAGTTTTTATGTAATTAAGGTTGACAATAAACCTTAACGCTAGGAGAATACTTCACCTTAATTTTTTCAGGAGGGGTTCCCGAGCGGTCAAAGGGATCAGACTGTAAATCTGACGGCTCAGCCTTCGGAGGTTCGAATCCTCCCCCCTCCACCAGTTATGGCAAACCGGGTATGAAGAGGATGCGTGTGCGGGTATGGTTCAATGGTAGAACCTCAGCCTTCCAAGCTGATGATGCGGGTTCGATTCCCGCTACCCGCTCCAGACACTGATGAGAAAGCATAGTGGGTAGTATATTGTTGAGGGGTCGATTAGAGTGGTTAAGTTTTTTGCGCTCATATAGCTCAGTCGGTAGAGCACTTCCTTGGTAAGGAAGAGGTCACCGGTTCAAATCCGGTTATGAGCTCCACAATTGGTCATGATTTTAGTAAGTAATTAACTGAGAAAAAGGAGACTTATTTTATGTCTAAAGCAAAATTTGAACGAAATAAACCCCATATTAATGTTGGTACTATTGGGCATGTTGATCATGGGAAAACAACATTGACTGCCGCGTTGACCAAAGTTTGTGCTGAGGTTTGGGGTGGTGAAACAAAAGCATTTGATCAAATTGATAATGCTCCGGAAGAAAGAGCGCGTGGTATTACTATTGCTACATCTCATGTTGAGTATGATTCAGATAAACGTCATTATGCTCATGTTGATTGTCCGGGGCATGCTGATTATGTGAAAAACATGATTACTGGTGCAGCTCAGATGGATGGTGCTATCTTAGTTGTTTCAGCAGCTGATGGCCCTATGCCGCAAACTCGAGAGCATATTCTGTTGGCTCGTCAGGTTGGTGTTCCTTATATTGTTGTGTTTTTAAATAAGGCTGACATGGTTGATGACAAAGAGTTGCTGGAGTTGGTTGAGATGGAGGTTCGTGAGCTTTTGAGTCAGTATGAGTTCCCTGGTGACGATACACCAATTATTATTGGGTCAGCTTTAAAAGCACTGGAAGGTGATACTAGTGAAATAGGTGTGGACGCAGTTAAGAAATTAGTTGAAACGTTAGATGACTATATCCCAGAGCCAGAGCGTGCTATTGATCAGCCATTCTTGATGCCAATTGAGGATGTGTTTTCAATTTCAGGTCGTGGAACAGTTGTAACAGGGCGTATTGAGCGTGGTATTGTAAACGTGCAAGACGAAATTGAAATTGTTGGTGTTAAAGATACAACAAAAACAATTTGTACTGGCGTTGAAATGTTTAGAAAACTTTTGGATGAGGGGCGTGCGGGTGAGAATGTTGGTGTGTTATTGCGTGGAACAAAGCGTGATGAGGTTGAGCGAGGGCAAGTTTTAGCAAAACCAGGTACCATAAAGCCGCATACAAAATTTGAAGCTGAAGTATATGTTTTGTCAAAAGACGAAGGTGGTCGTCATACTCCATTTTTGAAAGGGTATCGTCCTCAATTTTATTTTAGAACAACAGATGTAACTGGTGCTGTTGATCTTCCTGAAGGTGTTGAAATGGTAATGCCTGGAGATAACATCAAGATGACAATTACTTTGATTGTTCCTATCGCGATGGAAGATGGATTACGGTTTGCAATCCGTGAAGGTGGAAGAACAGTGGGTGCCGGTGTTGTTACAAAAATTATTGAATAACATAACTGACTGTAAATTAAGAGAAATGCAAACAATGTTGTCTTGTTTGCATTTTTTCGTATGTAATAGGCCAGTAGCTCAATTGGCAGAGCAGCGGTCTCCAAAACCGCAGGTTGGGGGTTCAATTCCCTCCTGGCCTGCCATATCTGGTGTTAAGTGATGGCGGGTAGTGGAAAAGCTGAAGTAAAAAAAGGTAGCTTAATAGATCGACTGAAGTGGTTGCTGGTAATTGCGCTTATAGCTATAGCTGTGGTTGGAAATCAGTATTTTTCAGATTTTTCACTGCTCTATCGTGTATTGGCTATAGTCGTTATTGGCTTTTTTGCAGGCTTTATTGCAATTAGCACTGCGAAAGGCGGAGATTTTTGGCAGCTAATGAAGGGCGCGCGACTTGAAGTGCGCAAAATTATTTGGCCAACAAAACAAGAAACAACTCAGACAACTATTGTTGTTGTGATTTTTGTTTTGATTTCCGGTTTGGTTCTTTGGGGGGTCGATACCTTCTTAGGTTGGTTGATTCTCAAAGAAATCTTAGGGGTCTAATCGATGGAAAGGCGATTTCATGAGTGAGAAAAAGTGGTATGTGGTGCATGCGTACTCAGGCTATGAAAAGCATGTGGTTCGTTCTCTGCATGAGCGCATTAAAATCAACAGCTTAGAAGATAAGTTTGGTGAAATCTTGGTGCCAACTGAGGATGTTGTGGAAATGCGTGCGGGTCAGAAGAGAAAGAGTGAGCGCAAGTTTTTTCCAGGCTATGTTTTAGTTCAAATGGAGATGGATGAAACTGCATGGCATTTAGTGAAAAACACTCCAAAAGTTATGGGATTTATTGGTGGTACTGCAGATAAACCCGCGCCAATTTCTGATAAAGAAGCAGACACAATTTTGCAGCAAATTCAAGCTGGAGTTGATAAGCCTAAGCCTAGAACATTGTTTGAACCGGGTGAGGTTGTTCGTGTCACTGAAGGACCTTTTGCTGATTTTAATGGTGTTGTTGAAGAAGTTAATTATGAAAAAAGTAGGTTGCAAGTTGCGGTAACAATTTTTGGTCGATCAACTCCTGTTGAATTAGAGTTTGGTCAGGTTGAAAAAACTTAGCGTAATGTGATTTTCTGGGGAGCGGAAACGCGTTAATTACCCATCAATTTGGAGGCTATACAGTGGCGAAAAAAATACAAGCTTATATTAAATTGCAAATACCCGCGGGCAAGGCTAATCCTAGTCCACCCGTTGGTCCAGCGTTGGGGCAGCGTGGTGTAAATATTATGGATTTCTGTAAAGCGTTTAATGCCCAAACGCAAAGCATGGAGCAAGGTTTAACTTTGCCAGTTATTATCACTGTTTATAGTGATAGAAGCTTCAGCTTTATCATTAAATCACCTCCTGCATCCGTTTTATTGAAAAAAGCAGCAAAAATTGCAAAAGGTAGTGGGCGTCCAAACAGTGAGAAAGTTGGGAGTGTCTCAAAAACACAACTAGAAGAAATTGCACAAATGAAAATGCAAGATTTAAATGCTGCAGATCTTGATGCTGCTGTGAAAATTATTGCAGGTACTGCTCGCAGTATGGGATTAAACGTGGAGGGAGTTTAAAATGACTGTTAATCTTGCTCGTAAATTACCAAAGCGTATTAAAGCTATTCGGGAAAAAGTTGATGAATTGAAGGCTTATTCTATTGATGAGGCTTTTAAGTTGTTAAATGAGTTACCTAAAGCAAAATTTGTAGAATCAGTTGATGTTGCTGTTAATTTGGGAGTTGATCCTCGAAAATCAGATCAAGTAGTGCGGGGTGCAACTGTTCTACCAAATGGAACAGGAAAGACGGTTCGTGTTGCTGTTTTTTCGCAAGGAGAGAAGGCTGATATTGCTCGTGAAGCAGGTGCTGATGTGGTTGGGCTGGAGGATTTAGTCGAACAAATAAAAGCAGGAAATATCGATTTTGATGTAGTGATCGCAACACCAGATACTATGGCAGCTGTTGGTCAGTTGGGACAAATTTTGGGTCCAAAAGGATTAATGCCTAATCCAAAAGTTGGCACGGTG
>JAUIKI010000036.1 GCA_030430875.1 Gammaproteobacteria bacterium
CAGATTCAAACCTTTACAATACGCTCATCATCTCCAAATAAGTAAATATTAAACAAAAAATCGATTAAATTAAGCAATAAATTGGTAATTACCTAAAAAGCCATTAATACTTAAAAGGATCTTTGCAATAAAAGAAAAAATACCGAAAAAAAGTTAGATTAAGATGCAAAATTGACGCTTTTAAACTATTTTTCATTATTGAGGCTTATTGCAAAGATCTTCTTAAGATAATATTAAACACTAAGGTTCACTTATGGGACACGCCATCAATAAGCAATTGTTTAATCAAGAAGCCTATCAAGCATTCAGTGACAAGCTCCAAGATGATTTAACCGCATTAAAAATGCTCTTAGAGCGACCTGATTTTGGCATTGGACCACCAACGATTGGCGCTGAAATCGAATTTTATATCGTGGATGATGATGGCCGTGTATTACCTATCAATAAAAAACTCATTCGACTTATTTCATCAACTCAGTTACAAGAAGAAATCAGCCGTTTCTCCATTGAATTAAACCTAAAGCCTCAACAATTAGCAGCTCAGCCTTTTCATCATATGGAGCAAGAAATACAATCACACTGGCAACAATTAAACGAAGCAGCGAAAGTAAGCCATGGTAAATTAATTACTATTGGGATTCTTCCCACACTAAATCCTGAATTCTTTACCAAAAATAATCGGATGATGACAGCCAGTGATCGTTATAAAATCCTATCAAACCATCTTAAGAAAAAACGTAATAATGAAACGTTTGAGATTAAAATTGATGGAGTTGAATCACTGAATCTACATGTCGATGACGTAACAATTGCAGGTGCCACCACCTCATTTCAGCTACATTGGCGGGTTAATCCTTCTGAATTTGCAGATTGTTTTAATGCCATTCAATTATTCACACCACTTGCTGTTGGAATATCCGCAAATTCTCCAATTTTATTCGGAAAAAAACTCTGGGAAGAAACTCGAATTCCTTTGTTTGAACAAGCAACAAATTGTTTTATTTCACAACAAAATCACTGGCAACATCCTTCTCATGTCAGTTTTGGTGAAGGCTGGGTGAGAGAAGGTGCTTGGGAATTATTTGCAGAAGTTGCCTCCATTTATCCTCCACTCCTACCCATTTGTGATGATAAAGAAAACCCAATTGAAATTGTAAAACAAGGAGGAATCCCTAGTTTATCCGAATTACGCTTACATCAAGGCACTCGTTGGATGTGGAATCGTGCCATTTATGACCCTCAATGCGGTGGTCATTTACGCATTGAAATAAGGGCTCTACCTGCCGGTCCGTCGTGTGCTGATCAATCAGCCAGCGCCGCTTTCTTACTGGGCCTTGCCAAAGCCTACAAACATCGTATTCGAGAAAAAATAGCTATGATGCCATTTAGTTGTGCAAAACATAACTTCTATCAAGCCGCAAAATATGGATTTGATGCGGTGATAACTTGGCCTTGCATGAAAAAAAATCGATTAAGAGAGTACCATTTATCTGAACTTGCAAATCTCTTGCTACCAGAAGTTGAATGGGGATTGAAAGAACTTAACATCAATGCATTTGAAATTCATCGACTCATGCAGATTTTGGAAAAGCGCATTCATTATAAAATCAACGGAGCTCAATGGCAGCGAAAAACACTCGATCATTTTCGTAAAGAGACCAATAATATTAAGGCCAATCAGTTGATGCTGGATTTTTACCACAAACAGCAACAAACTGGGAAGCCTATTACTGAATGGGATATTGCAGACTAAGATGAATTATCTATCTGTTTGGGACAACCCGCAACCAAACGAAATTCCTGAAACAGTTGAAACATTCTTAAAAAAATTAGGTGGACCTACTGTTATCAGTATTTCAGGAAAAGACAATACTCGATCACGTGCTGTTGTTACACTACTTCATGGCAATGAACCCTCTGGAGTTTTTGCCATTCATCATTGGTTACGCTCAAAAATCCAACCATCAGTTAATATGCACTGCATTATTGTCTCTGTACAAACCGCACTTATACCGCCTGGATTTTTTTATCGACATCTTGAAGAAAAGCGTGATCCAAATCGTTGCTTCAAACCACCTTTTCACGGTGAAGAAGGAGAGCTTGCCAAAGAAATTCTTAATTATCTATTAAAATTACAACCAGAATGTTTAATTGATATTCACAACACTTCAGGCTCTGGTCCAAACTTTGGTGTTGCGATTGATGACGATCCAAAACATCAAGCTCTGTGTTCACTATTTGCTGATCGTTTAATTATTACCTCAATGCGTCTCGGCGCATTAATGGAAATCAGTGAAATAACGATTCCAACTGTCACAATCGAATGTGGTGGCGCTCTCGATGAGGCATCAAATCTAGTTGCCATGGGTGGTTTACAACTTTATATGCACAAACCTAATGTGCTAACACTTGAAGAAACTGACTGGGATATGGAATTGTTGTATGACCCTATTCGAGTTGAAGTCGCATCAGACTCAACGGTTTGTTACGACAACCAGCCTAATCTAAATACTGATATCACCTTGCTACCCAACCTTGAACACCATAATTCAGGCCATGTTACTCAAGAGACACCTCTTGGCTGGATGAAGGATGATAACTTAACTGCTATTAATGCCAAAGACTCTCTTGGTAATCGACAAACTGAAAAGTTATTTCAACTAAAAAATAATCAGCTTTTCCCGACCCAACCATTACGACTATTTATGGCAACTACCAACCCAACCATCGCCAAAAGTGATTGCATTTGCTACATTGTGTTTGATAAAAAGGAATCCTGAGGTCATTGCAATAAAAGTCAATGGAAGAAACATGAGGAAAAAGGCTTCAGCTTAAGGCAAAAAATAGAGATTTCAAACCATCTTTATCGTTATGGTTTTAATGCAATAGTCCCACCTTTGTAAAAAAGTTGCCATGGAATCCATATTGATGTATGCTAAAAATTAATCAATATTAGTATCTTTATTCATCAGATTGTTGTTTTTTTGAATAAATGTATCTGATCTTGATTGAAAACGGTCTATTTAAACAACACTAATAAAATAAGAAGAATAAAAAATGAAAAAATTTTCTGCAATAGTAATCATCGCCATTACCACTTTAATTACTGCAACGGATGTCCTTGCAAGACTTAACCTGAACTGCTACGAAAGATGCCTGGTTGGTAAATGTTACAAAACAGACAGCGGCATTGAAGCATGCAAGACAAAGTGCCAATCTCAATGCAACTTCAAAGCCGCTCCATAGCTTGAAGTCTTTGGACTAAAACTGGAAACCGCTTGAATACGTCAAAACATACCATTCAAAATGGTAGTGAGTTGAGCTTAAAATTTCGGCTAACCTTTATCAAACAAAGCTAAATTACTGCAAATTGCAGTCGTTGGCTCAGCTTGATTTAGCGTGTAGAAATGCAACCCTGGCGCCCCCAGTTTAATTAATTTTTGGCATAAATCTGTTACTACTTCTTCACCAAATTTTAAAATACTAGTGGGGTCATCAGCATAAGTTGCAAGGCGCTTACGAATCCATCGTGGAATTTCTGCACCACACGCATCACTAAATCGGATAATATTCACATAATTGGTGATAGGCATTATTCCAGGCACAATCGGAATATCCACACCAATCGCATGAACATCATCAATGAATTTTTCATACGCATCTGCATTATAAAAATATTGTGTTATCGCGCTGTTAGCGCCCGCCTCAACTTTATGTTTAAAATGATCCAAGTCCTCATTGACAGTCTGTGATTGCGGATGAAACTCAGGGTAGGCTGCCACTTCAATATCAAAATAATCGCCTGTTTGTTTACGAATAAACGCTACCAACTCACTTGCATAGCGAAATTCACCTGGAGATCCCATGCCTGAAGGAAGATCACCACGCAATGCAACAATCCGTGCCACACCCAACTCTTGATAGGCTTCGAGAAGCTCATTGATCGAGTCTTTCGTACTACCAATGCATGATAAATGAGGAGCAGCAGGAACCACGCCCTCATCTTGAATATCTCTAATCGTTTCAAAGGTGCGATCACGGGTTGAACCACCTGCTCCAAAGGTCACCGAAAAAAAACCAGGACTTAACTTAGTAAGCTGAGTCCGGACCTTACTCAATCGATTGAAAGCCTCAGTGGTTTTTGGAGGAAAAAACTCAAAGCTTAATGTAAATGACGTTGACATAACATGTTTGCATCAATATCGATAATGTTCAGGTTTATAAGGTCCATCAACAGAAATTCCAAGATAATCTGCTTGCTCTTGGCTTAATTTAGTTAATTGGACACCAAGTTTTTGCAAATGTAGTCGGGCAACTTGCTCATCAAGCTTTTTGGGCAAGACGTAAACCGTGTTATTTGCGTAATGATTGATATTTTGCCACAACTCTATCTGCGCAAGCACTTGGTTAGTAAATGAAGTCGACATCACAAAACTTGGGTGCCCATTGGCGCAACCTAAGTTAACTAACCGTCCTTCAGCAAGAACAGTCAACCGCTTACCATCAGGAAAAATGACGTGATCAACTTGTGGTTTTATATTATCCCACTCATATTGTTTCAGTGCGGCAATATCAATTTCTGAATCAAAATGACCAATATTACAAAGAATTGCTTCATGCTTCATCTTCAGCATGTGTTCATGGGTAATAACTCGACAATTGCCAGTTGCCGTCACAAAAATATCGGCCAGTGCAGCTGTTTCATTCATTTCAACAACACGATACCCTTCCATTGCAGCCTGCAATGCACAGATTGGATCAACTTCAGTAATCCAAACCGTTGCACCAAGACCACGAAATGCCTGAGCACAACCTTTTCCGACATCACCAAATCCAGCAACGATGACAATCTTACCAGCAATCATGACACCCGTTGCCCGCTTAATGCCATCCATAAGCGATTCACGGCAACCATACAAATTATCAAATTTTGACTTTGTGACGCTATCATTGACATTAATTGCAGGCATTTTGAGTGTCCCTGCTTGCGCCATTTCATATAACCGCATTACTCCAGTTGTTGTCTCTTCTGACACACCCTTGATGTCGTCAATTAAATCAGGACATTTTTCATGGATGTATTGCGTTAAGTCACCGCCATCATCCAACAGCATATTAGGTTTCCATTCAGGATTAGCTCGCAATGTTTGCTCGATACACCACCAATACTCTTCTTCGGTTTCCCCTTTCCAAGCAAACACCGGAATCCCAGCATTAGCAATTGCAGCAGCAGCATGATCTTCTGTGGAAAAAATATTACATGATGACCAGCGCACCTCTGCACCTAATTCAATCAATGTTTCAATCAGAACAGCTGTTTGAATTGTCATGTGTAGACAACCTACAATTCTAGCGCCCATTAAAGGTTTTTGTTGTCCAAACTGCTCTCGAAGAGCCATTAAACCTGGCATTTCACTTTCAGCAATCGTGATTTCTTTACGTCCCCAAGCAGCAAGACTAATGTCAGCAACCTTGTAGTCAGCATTTTTAACATGTATTTGTGTTACAGGTTGATTCACAACTTTCTCCCATAATTAAGTTTTTTTAACAAATTGCTTCTTTTAAGATGTCGACTTTGTCCAGTTGTTCCCAAGTAAATATATCTTCAGTTCGACCAAAATGGCCATAACTGGCTGTCGGCTTAAAGATTGGTCGATGTAAATCTAGCATGACGGTTAATCCTTTGGGTGTTAAATCAAAATGTTTACTAATTAATCTCTCAATTTTTTCCTCTGGTATTTTCCCCGTACCAAAAGTATTCACACTAATTGAGGTGGGTTTGGCAACACCAATCGCATAAGAGACCTGAACTTCACAGCGATCAGCAAGTCCTGCTGCAACAATATTTTTTGCAACATATCGCATAGCATAGGCAGCTGACCGATCAACTTTACTGGGATCTTTTCCTGAAAAAGCCCCACCACCATGCCTAGCCATACCGCCATAGGTATCTACAATGATTTTTCTGCCCGTTAAGCCACAATCACCAAGTGGACCACCAATGACAAAACGCCCCGTTGGATTAATGAAATATTTGGTTTCAGATGTCAACCATTCTGCTGGTAAAACTGGCTTAATAATTTCATCCATAACAGCTTCTTGTAGCATTACCTGCTCAATTTCTGGCGCGTGTTGTGTGGACAAAACGACTGCATCAATAGCAACAGGCTTTCCAGTTTCATCGTAACGAAAAGTAACCTGACTTTTTGCATCAGGGCGCAACCAACTTAATATGTTTTTTTTACGAACCAACGCTTGGCGTTGCACTAATCGATGTGCATAGGTAATTGGAGCTGGCATGTATACATCTGTTTCATTGCTAGCGTACCCAAACATTAGACCTTGATCACCAGCACCTTGCTCATGCTCTGCTGTTTCATCCACACCAACTGCAATATCAGGGGATTGCTTTCCAATTGCGCTTAACACTGCACAAGATTCTGCGTCAAAACCAACATCAGAGCTATTGTAGCCAATTTCCTTGATGACATTTCTAGTAATTGCTTCGATATCAACCCATGCAGATGTAGAAATTTCACCTGCCACCATAACCATGCCTGTTTTAACTAGTGTTTCGCAAGCCACTCGAGCATGAGAATCTTGCTCAAGAATAGCATCTAAAATGGCATCTGAAATCTGGTCAGCAATTTTATCAGGATGGCCTTCTGATACAGATTCAGACGTAAATAAACGATACTCAGACATTTTTTCCTCTATTTGCTTCCGGTTAAAGAGACTCTATTGTAAGCGAGTGTCAAAAAATGTCACGACTAACTTGCAAGGCCTGAAAAACGTATAGATTAAAAAATAAACATATAAGTCAATTTTTTATGGTCCACACTCACGAGAACATACTTTTTCATACTTAGAAAGCAACATAACCTCACATTTTGGCATATACTTAACGATTTAATACTGGACTGAATTTATTCATTGGATAGACTCGCTTTACATAAAAAAGAGAAAACAATCACGTGATGGAAACCATTGTGGTAAAAACAATGCCGCGAGAATGAGCAAAAACCTCAACTATTCCAGCACAAAATGTAGGGTATAACGAGTTGTTGTCTGGTTTTGCAACAAAAATATGGAAATTTTAAAACGTTTTTTTATCCTTGTAGTTTTACCACAAAGATATCGATACAAACTATGCCCTAACAATCAACGAATTAGGAGACAAAATGGCTATACCTTCCCCCTCTCGTCAAGCACTTGCCAATGCCATTCGCATATTAAGTATGGATGCGGTACAACAAGCTAACTCTGGGCATCCTGGTGCCCCGATGGGGATGGCAGATATCGCTGAGGTGTTGTGGCGTGACTTCATGCAACACAATCCTGCCAATCCCAATTGGATTAATCGCGACCGCTTTATTCTTTCTAATGGTCATGGCTCAATGCTGCTTTATTCTCTGCTTCACTTAACAGGTTATGACGTTTCCACAGATGATTTGAAAAATTTCCGACAATTACATTCAAAAACACCAGGACATCCAGAATACCGTGAAGCACCTGGTGTTGAAACAACCACGGGGCCTCTAGGTCAAGGTCTTGCCAATGCAGTTGGTATGGCACTTGCTGAACGCACTCTTGCCGCACAATTTAATCAAAATAACATCGATTTAATTGATCATTATACCTATGTTTTTGCTGGCGACGGATGCTTAATGGAAGGCATATCACATGAGGCTTGCGCACTTGCTGGCACATGGGGTTTAGGAAAACTAATTTGCTTTTATGACAACAATGGCATTTCAATCGATGGTGACGTTCAAGGAAATGCAACCACACCCGCTTGGTTCACTGACGACACTCGCAAACGATTTGAAGCCTACGGTTGGCATGTTGTTGGCCCTATAAACGGTCATGACAGCAATGCAATTGCAGAAGCAATTAATACCGCTCGTAGTAATGCACAACAACCATCACTAATCATCTGCGATACAATTATAGGCTTCGGCGCTCCAAACAAACAAGGTGGACATGATGTTCATGGCGCTCCATTGGGTGCTGATGAAATACAAGCAGCACGCAAAAAGCTCAATTGGGAACTTGCACCTTTTGAAGTTAGTGAAGAAATTTACCAAGCATGGAGTGCATCTGACCAAGGCGCCAATGCAGAAAAGGCATGGCTAGAAACATTCAATCAATATCAAACCAATCATCCTGATCTTTCTCGAGAACTTTTACGCCGCTGCAATGGTGAATTACCCGATGATTTCACTCAAAAAATGGCTGAATATTTTACAGAAACTCATGCAAAAGCTGAAACTATTGCAACCCGCAAAGCTTCCTTAAACTGCTTAAACAAACTAGGATCAATGTTGCCGGAATTATTAGGCGGCTCTGCTGATCTTGCAGTATCTAACTTGACGTTTTGGAACGGAGCAAAAGGTATTGAAAAAAATGACTATTCTGGCAATTATCTTTACTATGGTGTACGCGAATTTGGTATGTCAGCCATCGTCAATGGGATAGCATTGCATGGCGGATTCATTCCTTATGGTGCAACTTTTTTAGTCTTCATGGATTATGCCAGAAATGCTGTAAGATTAAGCGCATTAATGAAATCACATAGCATTTTTGTCTTTACGCATGACTCAATTGGGTTGGGTGAAGATGGTCCCACTCATCAACCTATCGAACATGTCGCAACGCTTCGCTACACGCCAGGAATGAGAACTTGGCGTCCTTGTGATGCGGTTGAAACAGTTGTTGCTTGGCAAGATGCCATTGAAAACAATTCTGGCCCAACCTCGTTAATTTTGTCTCGACAAAATCTCGCACACCAAGCTCGTAACGATACGCAGTTAAAACAAATTCGATGTGGCGGATATATTTTACATGAACCTGAAAGAGCACCTGAGGTGATTGTGATAGCAACTGGATCAGAAGTTGAACTGGCAATGAGCGCTGCCAAGCAGTTTGATAATGTTCGGGTTGTCTCAATGCCATCGACTGATTTATTTGATGCTCAAAATGCCAATTACAAAGAAACTGTGCTACCTGCTAAAATCACCAAACGATTGGCAATAGAAGCACTACACAGTGATTTTTGGTTTAAATATGTCGGACTAAATGGAAAAATCATTGGCATGCAAAGTTTTGGTGCCTCAGCCCCTGCAAAAGCACTGTTTGAAGAATATGGTTTCACAACAGAAAATATAGTATCTCAAATTAACAAATTAGTAGAAGGATAATTTTTAATGACTTATCGAATTGCCATCAATGGCTATGGCCGTATTGGACGCAACGTCACAAGAGCACTTTATGAACGCAACCTTACTGATAAAATAAAAATTGTTGCCATTAATGATCTTGGCACATTAGAAACACTTGCACATTTAACACGTTACGACACCACACATGGAAAATTTAACTATCCAGTGAACGTTATTAATGACTGCCTTGAAATTCAAGGTGACTCGATTAAAGTTTTCAATGAAACTGATCCACGAAAACTTCCCTGGAAAGAATTAAACGTTGATTTGGTATTAGAGTGCAGCGGTCATTTCACTACGGCTGCCAAATCAAAAGCACATTTGGACGCTGGCTCTCCAAAAGTAATCATCGGAGCACCGGCTGATAATGAGGTTGATTTAACCGTCGTGTATGGAATAAATCATCAAGAACTCAAAAGTCATCACCAGATTATTTCCAATGCGTCATGCACCACTAACTGTCTTGCACCAATTGTCAAACCTCTGCATGAAAAACTTGGCATTATCAACGGATTGATGACAACAATTCATG
>JAUIKI010000300.1 GCA_030430875.1 Gammaproteobacteria bacterium
TCCATGCGACCACCCTAAACGCACTAATGCATTCAACAATGCTTCTGGTAAGAATCCTTCATCACGATACGCCAACACGCTGGTCGCTCCATGGCGTTTCGAAAGCCGTTTTCCATCACTACCAAAAATCATTGGCACATGAGCATAGTGCGGCAGCGGTGCATTGAGAGCATTAAGTATATTAATTTGTCTTGGGGTATTATTAATGTGGTCATCACCTCGAATCACATGACTGATTTGCATATCCCAGTCATCAATGACCACACAAAAATTATAGGTTGGACTACCATCTGTGCGCTGAATAATCACATC
Organism: Gammaproteobacteria bacterium; assembly: GCA_030430875.1. GTDB lineage: Bacteria > Pseudomonadota > Gammaproteobacteria > Pseudomonadales > JAUIKI01 > JAUIKI01. The sequence continues at coordinate 313 of JAUIKI010000300.1, forward strand.
ATCCAATTCTGAATTAGTAACGGATATGTCGCCCCTGATTAAATCATGGAACTCAACAGTCCCATCTATTGGATTTGCAAAACGAATGACAAAATCACCCTCTTCCTTGCAGTTTTTATCTCGGCAGTGGCCATCGTATTTTGGCTTTAGTTTTTGAGCCATTTGATCAGTTCGCAGCTGCTCGAGGCGCTCTTTTGAACAATGGCATCGGTAAGCTAAGCCACTTTGCAACAATTGCTGAATAACTTCCTGATACCTTGCCATGCGCTGAGTTTGATAAAAAGGCCCTTCATCAAAATCCAACCCCAACCAACTCATGCCTTCTAAAATAGCATTAATTGCTTCATCGGTGCTACGCTCTCGATCGGTATCTTCAATACGAAGAATAAACTTACCTTGCATTTTCCTAGCAAAGAGCCAAGCAAATAATGCCGTACGTGCTCCACCAATGTGTAAATAACCCGTTGGACTGGGGGCAAATCGCGTTCTAACTGTCATTGGTGTCTCTCTCAATTGATTTTATTGAATTTGAAATCTTTGCAGTAAAGAATAATGAAAGAAAAAACCAGCAAAAAAGATCTAGATTAAAGCTAAAAATCAGAGCCTTCTAACTATTTTTTATCATTGTGGCCTTATTACAAAAAGTCGCTTTTGCTTATTATAACGATTTAAGGCAAAATGCTCTGCTTTTTTAAGGAATTTTTCTGGATAAGTGGCATAATCGCGACTATCTTTCAAAAGAGCTAACAAAGGTAAAAATGTATGGCAAAAGATGATTATATTGAATTTGAAGGGAAAGTAATTGAGACATTACCAAATACGACTTTTCGAGTTGAGCTTGAAAATGGACACACTGTAACCGCACACATCTCTGGAAAAATGCGGAAAAACTACATTCGTATTTTAACGGGTGATAAAGTGAAAGTGGAAATCAGCCCATATGATTTGACAAAAGGCAGAATTGCTTTTCGAGTTAAGTAATATAGACAGTCGCTTTATGCAGCTTCATAAGATTCGACAATTGAAAAACACATTTTGTCGTCTTTTATGTAGAACCTAACATTTCCACCGCCATTTGCTAATGCACCAAACAGAATTGCCTCAGCTAGAGGCTTTTTGATTTGTTCTTGAATTAGACGCGACATTGGTCTTGCACCCATTTTTTCGTCGTAACCATGTGATGACAGCCATTTTTGTGCTTCCGGATCAATTTCGATAGTCACATGCTTTTCATCTAATTGCGCCTGCAATTCAGTTAACAGCTTATCAACAACATTTAAAATATTATTTATTGTTAATGCTTTAAATTGAACAATTGCATCTAAGCGATTTCTAAATTCTGGTGAAAATAGACGTTTAATATCTTCCATGGCATCAGTTGATGTATCTTGCTCCGTAAAGCCAACTGAACGCTTGCTGATGGTTTGGGCCCCAGCATTAGTTGTCATAATGATAATAGCATGACGGAAATCCGCTTTTCGTCCATTATTGTCTGTT
>JAUIKI010000301.1 GCA_030430875.1 Gammaproteobacteria bacterium
TCGGTGTCTTTCATTAAGTTCCACGCCACACTCATGCCAGCAGTGTCATAATTACTTAGTTTCAAAAAGTCAAAAAACGTTTTCATGTGTCGACGCTCAATCAACGGTAGCATTAAAGCCGTTGGTCCAAAACGCGTTTTGCCATCAACCAACACATCAGGATCTCCATGAACCGCAGCAAATGGTAATTTATCATTTTGAACGGTATAAACCTTGCCATTAAGAACTTGTGGTGCGTAATAAAAATTACCCGCAACTGGGATTCCTCCAAACTGCTCGCCGTAGCCCATTTGTTGAGCGAACAGCAGACTATGGTTGCCTGCCGCTACTATTACAGCATCTGCCTCAATCAAACCCTTTGAGCTTTGAATGTGAAAACCTTCACTGGTGCGATTAATCGCATCAACATGGGTATTCAACTCAATTTCTAGTGTTTTTTCAGATAAATGGGCCTCTTTAACAAAATGGTAAGCTAATGCACTGTAATCTATCGCGCAATAATCATGTTCTGACCCCATTGCAATCAATGACTCTTGGCGAGCACCACCTTTTTTATTTGATTTGATGATATTTGGCTCAATTCGACCAATATCGTCATATTCAAATAATTTCATTGAAGAATAATGTGGTGAAAAAATATCAAACCGTTTTCGCATTGCTGTTACTTCTTCATCACCCACACCCAGCACCATTTTTGGATAACGGCGCATGATATCTACTTGCCCTAGATTTTCAGCAAAATTCACTAAAAGCTGTGCAGCTTTCTGCACTTTGACAGCTTTTTCTAAAGAATAATTCGTTTCAATATCGCCACAATGAATCGTTTGGCTATTTTGTCTACCATCTGAGGCTATCGACGCAATAGAACTACACTTTTCAAGTAAGACAATACGATTTATGGATGTATAACGGCTGAGAACATAAAGCAGAGCAGTGCCAGTCACTCCACCACCAATAATTGCGACATCAAATTGCGTTTTTTTCATGGTATGCTTGAATAACATTTGGAGAAAGTCGACTATTCTAACTAAATTTTAGCCAACTACCAATCAAAGGATTCAAAAATCATGAAAGCATCTGATTTATTTGTTCGCTGCCTAGAAGCTGAAGGTATCGAATACGTGTTTGGTGTGCCAGGTGAAGAGAACGCTGATTTCATGCTATCCCTGGAACAGTCTTCTAGTATTCATTTCATCTTGACTCGACACGAACAAGGTGCAGCATTTATGGCTGAAGTGTACGGTCGACTGACGGGTAAAGTTGCTATCTGTCTTGGCACACTTGGACCAGGTGCCACTAATTTAATCACCGGGGTTGCCGATGGCAATATGGACCGAGCTCCACTGCTAGTCGTTACTGGTCAAGGAGCATCCACTCGATTACACAAAGAGTCTCACCAAGTAATGGATGTCGTCCACATGTTCGAGCCTGTAACCAAATGGGCAATTTCTGTGATCAATGGCAACAATATTCCAGAAATTGTGCGAAAAGCTGTCCACGTTGCTACTGCTGAAAAACCAGGCGCTTGTCACATTGAGCTGCCTGAAGACATTGCGAAACAACCAACAAATACCCTCCCCATCGAACCCAGACAATACCGACGCCCAGTTGCAGATGATAAAATTATCGATGCAGTATTTGATGCGCTTAAAAAAGCTAGACGCCCGATTATTCTTGCCGGAAATGGCTGTATTCGTCGTCGCGCAAGCAAACAATTGCGTCAATTATGCGAAAAAACCGGTATTGGCGTGATTAGCACGTTCATGGCGAAAGG
>JAUIKI010000302.1 GCA_030430875.1 Gammaproteobacteria bacterium
TGATCGAGAAAACTGGTGGTGGTATGCGCCTGCGAGCCATTGTTGTACGAAAAGGGTCAGACAAAAGTGATTTGATCAAACGAGCGAGTTTATTGAGAAGAGATTCTATCCATGGCTCCTATAAAGGAACTATTCATGTTGATGAAGAGAATAACGCTATTATTGCAAATGGCAATTATATTCAAATTATTTATGCGAGTGCTCCGGATGAGATTGATTATACGCAATATGGCATCGATAATGCGATTGTTGTCGACAACACTGGGGTTTGGCGAGATGAAGCAGGTTTGTTACGACACTTATCAGCCAAGGGTGCTAGCCGTGTCTTATTAACAGCACCTGGTAAGGGTGACATCAAAAATATTGTCATGGGGGTGAATCACCACATTATTAATGATGATGATAAAGTGCTCTCTGCAGCCTCATGTACTACTAACGCGATTGTGCCAGTTTTGAAGGCGATGAATGATAAATTTGGGATTGAACACGGTCATATTGAAACAGTACACTCCTATACCAACGATCAAAATTTAATTGATAATTATCATAGTGCTGATCGTCGAGGACGCAGTGCTCCACTGAATATGGTGATAACAGAAACTGGAGCAGCAAAGGCCGTGTCAAAAGCATTGCCTGAGTTGACTGGGAAGCTGACAGGTAACGCAATTCGAGTACCAACACCTAATGTATCAATGGCGATTTTGAATTTATCGTTAACAAAATCAACCGATGTAGCATCGTTAAACAACTACTTGCGCCATATGGCTTTGCATTCCAATATGCAAAAACAAATTGACTATGTGAATTCGCCTGATGTGGTCTCTAGTGATTTTGTTGGCTCGCGTTATTCTGGCATTGTCGATGCTGAGGCTACTATCGTAAAAGATAATCAATGTGTTCTGTATGTTTGGTATGACAATGAGTTTGGTTATAGCTGTCAAGTTGTAAGAATTATCCAGCATTTGTCACACATCCACTATGTGATGCTTCCTAAAGAAGCATAATGTGGGTATTTTGATGATTGGCAGAGGGGGATTGCCTGTTAGCTCTCTGGCTTTCCCTGTGTTAATTTCTGAAAAAATACTGCCTTTGGTTGCGAGATCATAATAGACCACCTGATTTTTAAATAACTGAGTTTAAAAGGTGGTTAGAAGATCTGGTAATATCTCTTTAGCGCCATTATAATCGTGGCTAAGATTAAGACATTGATTGAAATTCACTAATGCTCCTTTAATGTTGGCAGTGCAGAGATGTCTAGCTTGATATTGGATATTATTGTTTTACTGAGTCTAAAAAACGCAATTGAGAACGCATGATTAAAATCAAACAGGGATTAACCATTCCAATTTCTGGTGCGCCTGTGCAGGTTATCCAGTCGGGGCATTCAGTTTCAAAAGTTGCTGTAATTGGTGATGATTTTGTTGGCCTTAAACCAACAATGCAAGTGGAAGTTGGTGATAAAGTACAGCGTGGTCAGACGTTGTTTTGTGATAAGAAAAATCCAGTAGTACAATTTGTTGCTCCAGCTGGAGGTGAAATCATTGCAATTAATCGCGGTGCGCGCCGTGTTTTGCAGTCTGTTGTCATTGCAGTAGATCCTGAGCTTGACAGCCAACAATATCAAGAACTACCTCAGTATTCCCCCGACGTACTTTTGAATCTGTCTGCCAAAGAAGTGACAGACAATCTTTTGAAATCTGGATTATGGGTGGCTTTTCGAACGCGACCATTTAGTCAGGCTCCAGACC
>JAUIKI010000303.1 GCA_030430875.1 Gammaproteobacteria bacterium
GGAGGGTTGATTATTGGAATTTGATTTCGACCACATTGCTCACAGGCAGAAATGATAATTGCTTGCCAGCGGTTTAGTTGAGACTCGGTTGACTCACTATCAAGTTTTAATTCGGTGCGTTCGGTGATGATAGGGGTTATTTTATTGACGCCTAACTCAGTGGCTTTTTGAATCACATAATCCATACGTTTTCCTTTAGATAAAGCTTGTCCCAAATGGATGATTAATGGTGATTCATTATGATTTGCTTCTGAAACAAGTTTTTCAAGCTTGATGTTGAGATAATGTTTGCTGATATTTGTGATGCGTGCTAAAAACTCACCATCTGCGCTGTTAAATACATACAATAAAAAATTAACTTTTAAACGCAGTACGCGAACGATATAGTTCTGCATTTTATGTTCAATCTGAATGTCAGAGTTAAGTGCCAATGATTGATTGAGATAGAGTCTGGGAATTCGCATAATGGGTTGTTAATCTTGAGTTGCTTTTTGGATGCCTTGTTTGGCAACTTCTGCTAGCAGATTAATCTGTTCTTCACTAATAATGTAAGGCGGCATAAAATAGACGACATTTCCCAATGGTCTTAATAAGACGCTATGTTTTAATGCATGCTGATAGACACGCAAACCACGACGTTCTTGCCAAGGGTATGCTATTTTTTTTGCTTTATCTTGCACCATTTCCATCGCTAAAATCATGCCTGTTTGACGTATGTCACCAATGTGAGGGTGGTCATGTAAATCCAGAATAGAGTTAGCCATTAGTTGACGGGTTTGTTTATTTTTTTCAATTATATTTTCGGATTCAAACAGATCAAGAGTTGCGAGTGCTGCTGTACAAACCAATGGATTTCCTGTGTAACTGTGAGAGTGTAAGAATGCTTTTAAGCTATTATAATCGTCATAAAAGGCTTGAAAAATAGTATCGGTTGTTAATACGGCTGCTAGTGGTAAATAGCCACCCGTCAGGCCTTTGCTCAAGCACATGAAGTCAGGACAAATATTAGCTTGCTCGACGGCAAACATTGTTCCAGTGCGACCAAAGCCAACGGCAATTTCATCAGCAATTAAATGCACATCATAACGATTACATGCATCTCGTAATAATTCCAAATAAATCGGATGATACATGCGCATGCCTCCAGCACATTGCACCAAAGGTTCGATAATCACAGCGCAGGTTTCATCAGCATTTTTTGCCAACGCTGCTTCCATGTGTGCAAATTGTTGGCGAGAAAAATCTTCCCAAGTTTGATCCGTGTCACGAAAATAACAATCGGGGCTTTCAACGACAATCGGTTTCAATAGTAGGGGATCGTAGGTTTGTTTGTAAAGACCCACATCACCGACTGCAAGTGCACCTAGAGTTTCGCCGTGATAGCTGTTGCTTAAGGTCATAAATTTGGTTTTTTTGGTCTGTCCAACATTGAGCCAGTAATGAAAACTCATTTTCAATGCAACTTCGACGGCAGCTGATCCGTTGTCTGCATAAAAACAACGAGATAGGTCGTTGGGTGTCATCGCTAGTAGTCTCTCTGCGAGTTCCACGGCAGGCTCGTGCGTGAATCCGGCAAAAATCACATGTTCCAGCTGGCCCAATTGTTGTTGAATGCGTGCATTGATGGTCGGATTTGCATGGCCGAAGATATTAACCCACCATGAACTGATGGCATCAAGATATTGATTGCCGTCAAAATCCTCCAGCCACATGC
>JAUIKI010000037.1 GCA_030430875.1 Gammaproteobacteria bacterium
TTCTTGTTGTTTTTTGAGTTGATCTTGTAAAGTAGAAATTTGATTATTTAACAAGTTTTCTGTTTGAGCTTGCGTTTGAATTGTAGTATTCAATTCATTGATTTGTTCTGTTTGTGTTTGAATAGTTCTTTGTGCTTCCAACAAGTTTTTCTCTGTTTCTTGTTGTGAAGATAAAATTGTTTGATTCAATTCTGTAATCTTTTTTTCAGAGCTTTCTTTAGCTTGTTCCAATAAAACAATATTGTTAGATAATTCTTCTTTTTCTTTTTTCAATTTTTCAATTTCTTGATTAGTTAAATCTGTTTTGGTTTTTTCAAGATTTTCTTTATCTATTTGGAGTTGATTAATCTTTTCATTTAATTGATTTTCAGATACTGTTCTTTCATCAATCACTTTTTGGATCTCTGAATCTTTTTCTTGAATTTTTTTATTGTTGGTTTCAATTAAATCTTGAATTTCTTTATTTTTATCTTCAATCAATTTTGTTTTTTCTTGTTGTAATTTAGCAATTTCTTGATTTGTTGCCGTATCTATAGAAAATGCGCGAGAAATTGATTGAGCTTCTTGGGCAATGTTGTTTAATGGCTTGTGCATGCGTTGTGCAAGACCTGAAGCTAGTCTTCCAAGTGACAACATTTTTTCATTTTGTAGAACAAGTTCTTCCAAATTGATGCGGTTAGTAATGTCGTTTAGCTGGATGACTGCCCCGGGTGTTTGTGATTGACTCAATGGGAAAATAGTGATCTCAAAAAAACGTTGGTCATGTTCAAGTTGGATAGGAGCTTTTTCAATAATATGAGTTTGATAATGAATTAATGTTTTGCTTATAGTGATGATATGAGGTTTTAAGAATGGGAAAATCTTATATAAATGATTATCTAGCGTTTCACTTTGAGATTGGTTCGCAAGTTTTAATGCCTGTGAATTACACTGAGTAATGATGAATCCTTGATTGATTGCAATGATTGATGATGATATAGAGTCGAGAATATTATTCAGATAGCTTTGCAGTGTGACGAGCTTTTTCTCAAGCTTGCTGCGTATTTGTATTTCTAGCTTCAAGCTGTTATTTGATTTTTTTGCTTCGACCAATAGTTTTTTTTCTCTTTCAGCAATTTTTTCAGCTTTGTTCCGTGCGACAGTCAGCTGATAATCTCGAGATTCTATGGTTTCTAGCATGTGATTAAATGAATCAACTAACCATTTCAATTCGTCATGATGATGATGGCTTGCTCTAATTGAATATTGCTCATTGTCAGAAACGCTTCTTGCAACTCCAATTAAGTTTAAGATAGGTTGAGTGATGTAGCGTTTGGTTAATTTTGTGCTGCAAAATGATAACAGGGTGATTAATCCTAGTAGCCCAATAAAAGTTATGGCATAAACGATTTTGTCTTGAGAGTTGATCAGAGAGAAGAAGGTATGCCTTTTCGTTGCTGCATAAATAATGAATAGCTTTTGATTAGTTAGTAATGGCTTAATGTAGTAGGTTTCATTCGATTGAAAAAAAGTATTAATATTCTTGTTATTTAATTTAATGATTTCTCCGGGAGTTATTCGAAGAAAATGTGTGGTATTTTCTCTAGGAACTATTATACCTATTTTTTGAAAAGGAGTGATTGATAAAAGTTGTTTGTTATCAAGTAAATTTTTATTTTCTGATAGTGGTTTTTTCCAAGGAGTAGTTACATTACTTATGCTTTCATTGAGTAGGTGGTCTCGTTCTCGGTAGTTGATTGATGTAGTAATGATGATAGTGCTGATGACACTAATCAGACACATTATTGTTAGCGTGATGAATATAATTATTTGTGACTTTCGATTCAACGTTGCTTTTGAAAAAGCACTCTTGGATTTTAACATACAGTTGTTCAAAGAATAGAGTATTAATAGTTGGGTTGATATTGTTAAGTAGAATTTTGCATGATTAATGATTATTCATCACAAAAAGCTTCGATTCCAAGTGCATGGATTTCATTCCCCATGAGGTCATTGAGTGCTGCATAAATCATGCGATGTCGTTCAACAAGATTTTTTCCGCAAAAAGTATGTCCGTGAATTTTTATCAGAAAGTGTCCTCCGCCAGTTACATTTCCAGTGTGTCCGCGGTGTTTGGCGCTGTCATCAATAACTTCTAGAGAAGAAGGTGAAAACATATCATTAAGTCGTTGACGAATTTTTTCTGCAGTTGTCATTGAGGTAGAACCTGTTTGAAGGGTTTGACGATTGTTTGGGCTGTTACGCCATGCTTGACATAAGGGTCAGCTTTTGCCCAAGTTTCTGCGTCGTCAAGTGAAGGGAATTCAGCGAGGATTAGGCTGCCTGAAAAGCCTGACTCATTGGTTTTTTCAGCATCAACAGTTGGGAAAGGTCCAGCAAGAATTAATCGGCCTTGATTTTGCAATATTTCAAGGCGTTGTAAATGTTCAGGCCTTGCGTTTTTTCTGAGCGTTAAGCTATTGGGGATATCTTCTGTGATAATGGCATAAATCATTGAGACGGTCCTTGTTATTGAAAGAAGTTAAGCGGTACAATGACTAGCCTCTGCTATAGCTGTGTTGTATACAGGTTTTAGGCTAGATAACTGTGGTACATCTTAGCATGGTTTGCTTTAGACGACAGGCCCATTTTTAGATGTTCATGTGCTAAGTAAGCCGGTTTTTCAGATAATTTGGCTATGAATATTTCATTCAAGCAGGGCTATTTTTGGATCAAGTCCTGATGGATTATATTATTGGCTTATGTTGATTATTGGCAGCTACTATGGGCCTGAATTGAAATGAATGAGATTATGATCCATCGGTTTGAACATTACATGTTTTATGCTGTTTATAATATAAATTACATAGTACAACCTTTATGAGCCAGCTTTTTCATATTCACCCAGAGAATCCTCAGTTACGACTTATTGATAGAGCCGCGGATATTTTGCTGAGAGATGGGGTTATGGTTTATCCAACTGATTCCGCTTATGCCCTAGGGTGTTTAATTACAAACAAAACGGGTGTGGAAAAAATTAGTCAAATTCGCAAAATTGATAAACAGCATAACTTCACGCTGATTGTGCGTGACCTTTCTGAGGCGGCAAACTACGCAAAATTATCTAATACGGCATATCGATTAATTAAGCGGTTAACCCCTGGGCCTTATACATTTATTTTGCCAGCAACACGAGAGGTTCCTCGAAAGCTGCATAATCCAAAGCGTAAAACAATTGGATTACGAATTCCAGGGCATCCCATTGTGCTGGCATTATTAGAGCGCTTGAACGCGCCTTTAATGAGTTCAACGTTGATTTTACCAGGTGCAGATTTGCCGCTTAATGATGTGTCTGAAATTGAAGCAAAGCTTGGAAAACAGGTTGAGTTAATTATTGATGGGGGTGGTTGTGGTTTGAAGCCCACTACAGTGATTGGTTTTGTTGATGATCTGCCGGAAATAGTGCGAGAAGGTGCCGGAGACTGTACGTCTCTCATGTGAGTGTGCGTTTACGCTTAATATTAAGCGTTTTTATGAGTAAAATAACCGATTTTTAAAAGATGAATGGTATATTATGACAGCAGCGTTGCGCATTGAGCATTTAGAGAAAACTTACCACCAAGGCTTGCGAGCTATTAATGATATCTCTTTTCAGGTTAAAGAAGGTGATTTTTTTGGTTTGCAGGGACCAAATGGTGCAGGGAAATCCACAACAATTGGTGTGATTTGTTCGCTAGTGAATAAGTCCAGTGGTAAAGTGTATATTTTTGATAAAGATATTGATCATGATTTTATCAGTGCAAAGTACGATATCGGTGTGGTCCCTCAAGAATTCAATTTTAATCAGTTTGAAAAAACTGCCGACATATTAATTGCACAAGCAGGTTATTATGGAATAGCTCGCAAGCTTGCAAGGCAGCGTACTGAGCACTACCTGAAAAAATTAGGGTTGTGGGAAAAACGTGATGTCACAGCGCGAATGCTGTCAGGCGGGATGAAGCGTCGCTTGATGATCGCGCGTGCGTTGGTGCATGAGCCGCGTATGTTGATTTTAGATGAGCCAACAGCTGGCGTTGATATTGAATTGCGTCGGTCAATGTGGGCCTTCCTTAAAGAAATAAACCAGAAGGGAACGACGATTATTCTCACCACGCATTATCTTGAAGAAGCAGTAAAGGCCAGATTGTTGAAAATACCTCAACTCAGGCATTGTTAAAACGGCTTGATATTGAAACATTTGTACTGGATATGGCTGATCAAGTTGTCGAACCTCCTGAGATTTCTGGCTATCCTATTCGATTTATTAATCCAACACAGTTAGAAGTTGATATCAGTCGGCAACAAAGTCTGAATGAATTATTTGTCAACTTATCTGCGTTAGATATAAAAATTATTAGCATGCGTACGAAAACAAATCGCTTAGAAGAACTGTTTGTTCGTTTAACCTCGCAGGAGTCGTCAAATAAATGAATACGCAAAAAATATTCATTGCTTTTTGTACAATTTTAAACAGAGAAATTCGTCGATTTTGCCGAATCTGGCCACAAACATTGTTGCCGCCGGCAATTACTATGTCGCTTTACTTTATTATTTTTGGTGGATTAATTGGTTCCCGAGTAGGGCAAATGGGCGGCGTGAGTTATATGCAATATATCGTGCCAGGGTTGATTATGATGTCTGTTATTACCAATGCTTATACTAATGTTGCTTCCTCGTTTTTTAGTGCTAAATTTCAACGGAGCATTGAAGAATTATTAATCTCCCCAATTCCAAATTATATTATTTTATTAGGCTTTGTGTTGGGTGGTGTCGCGAGAGGAATAGCCGTTGGTATCATTGTCACATTGTTATCATTGTTCTTCACCAAGCTTGGCATTCATAACCTGTTGATTGCTAGTGTGGTAATTGTTTTGACATCTATTTTATTTGCGCTGGGTGGGTTTATTAATGCCATTTATGCAAATAAATTTGATGATATCTCAATTATTCCAACCTTTGTATTGACTCCATTGACGTATTTAGGCGGTGTTTTTTATTCTATTACAGAGTTGTCCAAGCTATCAGAGTTTTGGCAGCAGGTTGCTTATTGGAACCCTATTTTGTACATGGTGAATTTGTTTCGCTACGGCATTTTAGGGATTGCTGACACTGATTTAATGTTGTCATTAGTTATGTTAGTTACGTTGACCGTCGTGTTGTTCTTGACAGCGTTGTATTTGTTGAGAAGAGGTGTGGGATTGCGTCAATAATTTAGGCAATACAGAGGAAAGTTAACGCGGGACAACTTTCCCGAAAAAAGTTTTTGCTCAGTCGTTGTTTAAAGTAATAGATGATCGCAATTTAAGAATGGCTTGTTGTTCGAGTTGCCTGATCCGCTCAGCAGAGACTTGGTAAGTATCAGCAAGCTCGTGCAGTGTGGCTTTTTTACCATCAAGCCAACGTTTTTTGAGTATGTCTTGGCTTCTGTCATCCAGCTCACTCAAGGCTTCTTCTAGTTGTTCTTGGTAGGTTGTGTGCCAATTGTTTTTCTCAAGTTGAATAGCTGGATCACCCGAAGAGTTTTCTAAATAGTGGGTGGGAGCGTAATATTGAGTGTGTGTATCATCTTCGTTGGCTGGTGCATCAAAAGCCATGTCTGGTGAGCTGAGCCTAGATTCCATTTCAGTGACATTCTTTTCAGTGACACCAAGTTCTTTGGCTATGGCGCTAGTTTCTTCAGGATTCAACCATCCCAGAGTTTTTTTACTACTGCGCAGATTAAAGAACAGTTTGCGCTGCGCTTTAGTGGTGGCGATTTTAACGATACGCCAGTTTTTCAAGATAAATTCATGCATTTCAGCTTTAATCCAATGCACAGCAAATGTCACTAAGCGCACGCCAACATCAGGATTGAAGCGTTTAACAGCTTTCATTAAGCCAAGATTGCCTTCTTGAATTAAATCTGCTTGAGATAGGCCATAGCCCATATAGCTTTTTGATATGTATACGACGAAACGCAAGTGAGCCATAACTAACTGGCGAGCTGCCTCAAGATCGCCTTCATTATAAAGTCGCTCAGCCAAGATTTTCTCATCTTCAGCTGAAATCATTGGCAATGCATTGACTGTGTGGATGTAACTGTCTAAATTTCCACCTGGAATTAAGGCATTGTAAGGAGTCATACTCATTGTTGTCATTATCGCAATCCTGTTTGAAATCGTTAAATCTATGTGTATTTTATCACTCTATCGGTATGAGTGTTAAGTGTTTCTATAGTTCCACCTATTATGGTGATATTACTGCAATTTTCAAGAGAGGGGCTAATTGTGGATTATTTGCATGAAAATATGCAAAAAAATTTGACGGGTTGCAAATCATCAACTAGTCTGATTGTGCGGTACTTAAATTATTAACGTTGTTAAACCTGTAGGAGGGTAATTAGGATGGATTCTAATAAACTGCAAAAACCAAAGACGAGTAATAGGAATGTGCAAATGTTTAGCGCTAAATCAAGAACGGAACGGGAAAACTTAAAACAACTAAAAAACTATTTGGATAGCATGTATTTTGCTTAAACTGACGCACTTTGTATAAACAGCAAAGCAAAGCCTGCGGATAGCGGGCTTTTTTATGTCCGATCGTTTTCCTACTCTAATTAACAAGTTAATCCTCTACATTCGCCATTTTCACATATAAATTCGTATTTGTTTAATTTGTTTTCGATTAAAATTTTCTCAACTCATCGATAAAAATAGCTATTTTTGGTGTCAGCTATCAAAAATGGCATGCTTTCTGCTATTTACTCTATGATTTTTTAAATAAAGCCTTAATTTATTTGCTTTTATGCACAATATTGGTGCTAAGACAGTGGTAGATGGGTTGAAATTGGTGCAATTCTTTGAGCACAACAAATGTATATGCAGCTATAAATAAATAGTCTAAGGAGAAAATAACGTGGATAGCATTAGTACAGCAATACAACAAATGACAGACAGTCAAAACAGCTTATTTATTTTGCTTGGTGCCATCATGGTGCTTGCTATGCATGCTGGATTCGCCTTTTTAGAGGTAGGAACAGTCCGGCAAAAGAATCAGGTGAATGCATTGGTGAAAATTTTGACTGATTTTGGTGTATCAACCATTGCATACTTTTTTATTGGCTACTGGGTTGCTTATGGCATGGATTTTTATGGTAGTGCTGCATCATTAGAAGACAAAAATGGTTATGAATTAGTTAAGTTTTTCTTTTTATTAACATTTGCAGCAGCAATTCCAGCGATTGTATCAGGTGGTGTGGCAGAAAGAGCACGATTTTATCCGATGTTGATTGCGGTATTTTTAGTGGTGGGTCTGCTGTATCCTTTTTTTGAAGGAATTGTCTGGAATAATAATTTTGAGATTCAATCTTGGCTTGAGGGTAAGTTTGGTTATGGTTTCCATGATTTTGCTGGCTCTGTGGTTGTTCATGCAGTGGGTGGCTGGATTGCACTAGCGGCTGTTTTATTGCTAGGTCAGCGAAAAGGGCGTTACCGCGGTGGAAAAGTCATTGCATTTGCGCCGTCAAACATTCCATTTCTTGCGTTAGGTGCCTGGGTGCTTTCAGTGGGCTGGTTTGGATTTAATGTAATGTCAGCGCAAAAACTTGGTGATATCAGTGGGTTGGTCGCAGTGAATTCTTTAATGGCCATGGTGGGTGGAACATTGGCAGCATTGATATTTGGTCGAAATGACCCTGGGTTTATCCACAATGGTCCATTGGCTGGTCTTGTTGCTGTTTGTGCGGGGTCTAACCTTATGCATCCCATTGGTGCGTTGGGAACGGGTGTGGTAGCTGGTGCATTGTTTGTTTGGGCGTTTACTACGACACAAAATAAGTGGAAGATTGATGATGTGCTTGGTGTTTGGCCTTTACATGGTCTGTGCGGCATGTGGGGTGGAATCGCGGCAGGTATTTTTGGAATGGCTGCATTGGGAGGTACAGGTAAAGTGTCTTTGGTATCTCAGTTGATTGGCACAGGTGCAGGAATTGCCATTGCTTTCTTTGGTGGTCTGCTTATTTATGGCCTGATCAAAGTTATCATGGGTATTCGTTTGAGTGAACAAGAAGAATATGATGGAGCGGATTTGAGTATCCACAAAATTGGATCCATTTGTGACGATTAATGCAAAGAATCCTGCCAATTACAGTTGCTTTCTACGGTTAATTGGCAGGACTTGATTTCTCAGAATCATTGATTAAGAGGCTGTCGTAGATTAGAAGCAATGATATGCTGTCAATCTAACACATTGTAAAATAAAGAGAAATCCAACTAAATCTGCTCGAGTATTTTGAGCAGGAAGCAAAAGCATAACCTGTTGAAGATCTGCTGGGCATTCAATCAAATACAGCAATTCTGTTTTATCGAAAAATATGTTAGATTGCTGCCACTCATTTAAAACAAGAAGCACACGAATCTTGGACTAATGATTATTAAGACACCTAAACAGTAAAATTTACAGGCGCATCTTTAACTCTAATCTATTTCAGCTCCTTAATTAACGTTACAAAATCCCCTCAACTTTGCCTTTATCTTCAAATGGACGAAGAGATCATTCTGCCAACACAATGGTTGATCCTCAAGAAATTTTTGAATCTGGGATACACATGAAATTGGCTATCTGATAAAATAAGGCTTCATTTTTAACGTGTTTGATCATAAAGAGAAGAAATAAATGAAAAAATTAAGTCTATTGTGTGCTGTTGTTGTCGCTGGAAGTTTTCTTTCATCATTTTCATACGCAGGATTCACTTTGTACTACATCAATGAAGATAATAAAACGTATGATGATGTGCCGATAAAATGTAAGAGCTCTAAAACAAAAGGTAAATTTGAAGGCCGTCTTTCAGGATCAATTTTTATTTCAGGTACAACCCCTTGCACATTAACATTGGACAACTCCATTGAGGTAAAAGAAAAAGATAAAATCGTTATTAAAAATGGTAAATTTTCGTTGAAACGATAAAATATTAAGCATTTTCTGAATCCTGGATACAAGAGAGATGACCCTGATTTTTTGGAAATGTTAACAGCTAGTTCATAAAACCTAAAATTTTTAATATCTTCAATTATATTAGTTGAAATCGTATTTATTTTTTTCCCCATAAATTCGAAAATATTTGGATAAAGTTCTAA
>JAUIKI010000038.1 GCA_030430875.1 Gammaproteobacteria bacterium
AGATGTGGTTGAAAATTGGTGTTGTTAAATACTACAAAAAAAAAAGCCCACACACTTGAGATGCGTCGTGTGGGGCTAAGAGGTATGGGTTGTATTTACTCAGATGGTGCTAAGGTAAATAATTCAGATAGTTTTGTGGCAAGCATCATGTCGCCTTCAGTTCTCAATTTACCCATCATGAAAGCTTGCATTCCATCTGTTTCGCCACTGACAATACCGTTTAATGTTTCAGTGTCCATGATTAAGGTGACAGAAGGAGATTCATGCGCACCTTGTCCTAATGAACAGGTTTTATCTTTAATTATTAGGTGATAGTTGTCGCCATCTTCGATGTCGAACTGAAAAACAAGATCTAGACCATCAGCGTTTTCTGGCTTAAAGTGATGCTCTAAGTTATCAAGAATATCGTGTACTGATTTCATGGTTGCCACCTTTACTAGTTTATGGTTGATTATTATGCCTAAATTTCGGCTCGTCCTCGCTACTGGATTAGATTATGGGGAATTTGTAGTTCTGTCAATAATAAAATCATACGCTTGTTTGAATTATTGCAGAGCTGGTTATTAATTTCCTGATAAACTATGCTAAGTTGGAGTGGTAGAATGGTGTTTTTGTATAATTCATTGAGATTTAATGTGACTGGACTGGTTACTTGGAGGAAGTAGTGATTGAGCATTTTTACGATTATCTGTTCTTTTTTGCGCGAGTATTAACTGTCGTCATTGCCTTGTTTTTTTTATTCGCTGGGATCATGAGCATTGCAACTAAAGCAAAAAAAGAACAAACAAAAGGTAGCATGAGAATCTTTAATTTCAACGATCGCTTGAAAGAGATGGGGCATGTCATCAAAACAGCTACTTTGGATAAAAGCGATTTAAAAGCTGAGCAAAAAATTGAAAAAAACGAGAGTAAACAAAAAAAGTCAAAGAAAAAGTCAGCTGAAAAAAAATCACATGTTTATGTGCTAGATTTTCATGGTGATATCAAAGCCAGTGCGGTTTCAAGCCTCCGTCAAGAAATTACAGCAGTACTTTCGCATGCTGCAAAACATGATGAAGTTGTTGTTCGACTTGAAAGTGGTGGCGGTATGGTGCACAGCTATGGTTTAGCTGCTGCGCAGTTGCAGCGAATTAAAAATCAAGGAATTCCATTAACCATTACCATTGACAAAGTTGCTGCAAGTGGTGGATATATGATGGCTTGTATTGGAGACAAACTAATCGCATCGCCTTTTGCTATGCTCGGTTCAATTGGCGTTGTAGCACAGCTTCCTAATTTTAATCGGTTATTGAAAAAGCATGATGTGGATTATGAAATGCTGACGGCTGGAGAACATAAGCGTACATTGACTCTTTTTGGAGAAAATACTGAAAAAGGTCGGCAAAAGTTTATTGATGACCTTGAAGACACGCATAAATTATTTAAAGAATTTGTCTCGGAGCATCGACCTCAATTAGATATTAATGCTGTGGCGACAGGCGAAGTTTGGTTTGGTCGGCGAGCCCTAGAAAAACAGCTGATAGATGAGCTGAAAACTAGTGATCAATATTTGGTGGATCGATCCAAAGATGCTGTTGTCTACGAGGTTGAATATCAAGAGAAAAAAACGTTACAAGAAAAATTTAGCTTCTTAGGAGCTGATATTGTTGATCGAAGTATGTTGATGTTTTTTAAGCGTATCAAAGAACTTAGATTTTTTTCATAGTTTTATGTTGATGGATTATTTTTATTTATGATGGGGATAAAAAATGTCAGGTAACACCATAGGGAAATTATTTACAATTACAACGGCAGGTGAAAGTCATGGTTTGGCTCTGTCGGGAATAGTTGATGGCTGTCCGCCGGGATTGGAAATTTCTGAGCAAGACTTGCAAATTGATTTGGATCGACGTAAACCTGGGCAATCGAAATATACAACTCAGCGTAGAGAAGACGATGAGGTGAAAATTCTATCTGGTATTTTTGAAGGAAAAACGACCGGAACCCCCATTGGTATGGTGATTGAGAATACAGATCAACGCAGTAAAGATTACAGTAAAATAAAAGATACTTTTAGGCCAGCTCATGCAGACTATGCATATGAGCAAAAATATGGAATTCGTGATTACCGAGGAGGAGGGCGATCATCCGCACGGGAGACTGCAATTCGTGTGGCAGCAGGAGCGATTGCGAAAAAGTATTTACGTGAACGACTTGGTGTTTCAATTCGTGCTTATGTTTCACAAATTGGTGATGTGGTCCCTGATACTATTGATTGGAATGTCATTGAAAGCAACCCGTTTTTCTTTCCTGATGAATCAAAAGTATCTCGTTTGGAAACATTGATTGATGACTTGCGTAGCGAAGGAAACTCAGTTGGTGCCAAAGTAACTGTGGTTGCACAGGGTGTGCCGATTGGTTTGGGCGAGCCAATTTTTGACCGACTAGATGCAGATTTAGCAAAATCTTTAATGTGTATTAATGCCGTTCGCGGTGTTGAAATTGGTGATGGTTTCTTAGCCGCAGCACAAAAAGGTACGGAGCATCGAGATGAAATGACGCCACAAGGTTTTTTATCAAATCATGCAGGTGGAATTTTAGGTGGAATTTCCACGGGGCAAGATGTTATTGCAAATATTGCAATTAAACCAACATCAAGTATTCGTATTCCAGGTAAGAGTGTTGATGCACATGGTAATCCAATTGATGTTGTAACCTTGGGTCGGCATGACCCTTGTGTGGGGATTCGAGCTGTGCCAATTGCTGAGGCAATGGTTGCAATAACATTAATGGATCATTGGTTGAGACACCGTGGTCAAAATCAAGATGTTAATTCAGCATGTCCAATTATTCCTGCTGCGGAGCAGTCAAAATAAGTGAATTGTAATCAGATAAATGCCAAACGCTGATTATCCTTATTGGAGGCTCTCTGCTTTTTATGCTTGGTATTTTGCTTTGCTGGGTGGTCTGGTTCCATATTGGGGGCTGTATTTAAAATCACTTAATTTTAATGCGGAGCAAATTGGATTATTGATGTCCACTTTTATGGGGACTAAGATTATTGCCCCTAATGTTTGGGGATATCTTGCGGACAAAGGTTTGCCCCGATTGCGTATCGTGCAATTGGGTGCAATTTTAACAGTTATAAGTTTTGTTGGAATTTTTTGGGCTACATCATTTTTCGCCCTCATGGGGGTTATGATTGCATTTAGTTTTTTTTGGAATGCAATTTTGCCACAATACGAAGTCATTACTTTTAGGAAATTAGCCGATAATATTTATTTTTATGGGCGTGTTCGCCTTTGGGGTTCTGTTGGCTTTATCGCAACAGTTATCGGGCTTGGATTGATTTTAGATTTCCTTCCTATTTCATTTTTGCCATGGATCCTTTTTGGAATCATCCTGGGTATTTGGGTGAGCAGTTTAACTATCCAATATACTGAGTTTTCTTCAAGCTCTAAGGGAAACGCGGCATCATTCTGGTCCATTTTGAAGCAACCCGATATTTTGGGTTTCTTTTTCATTTGCTTTTTGATGCAAGTCTCACATGGACCCTACTACACATTTTTTAGCATTTATTTAGAAGCCTTGAATTATACCAAAACTGAAATTGGATTATTCTGGGCTTTAGGTGTGTTTATTGAGGTTGCTATATTTTGGTCAATGCATTTATTACTGCGTTATTTTAGTTTACAGCAGATTTTAATTGTAAGCCTTGGTTTTGCAGTCATTCGATGGATTCTTATTGGGGAATATGCAGAATCTTTGATCGCTATTATCATCGCTCAAAGCCTACATGCAGCAACATTTGGGAGTTTTCATGCAGCTGCTATTCACTTTGTACAAAAAACATTTCATCAGCATCATGAAGGAAAGGGGCAAGCATTATATAGCAGTACAAGTTTTGGAGCAGGAGGGGCAATAGGTGCTCTTTATAGTGGTTTTGCTTGGGATGCTCTAGGTCCAACCTGGAGTTTTTTCTCTGCTGCAATGATCGGTCTTCTTGCTATGGTTTTGGCAATGGCTGTATTTAAAAAAACTAAAAATCAGAATCCTTAAGTTGCTAAAACTACTGAATTACATTAGAATCGTTCGTCTTTTTATATTCCTTGTTTGTCAATATTAATTGGCAAACTATTACCCGAAAGGAAAAGCCATGAAACACTACGAAATTGTTTTTTTAGTTCATCCTGATCAGAGTGCGCAAGTTGCTGATATGGTTGAACGTTATTCTAGCCAAATTACTGGTGGCGGCGGTCAAGTGCACCGTGTCGAGGACTGGGGTAGAAGGCAGCTAGCCTACCCTGTTGAAGAGATTCATAAAGCACACTACGTTCTGATGAATATTGAGTGTGATGTGCCAACCTTGAATGAGCTCACGACAAATTTTCGTTACAATGATGCCATTCTTCGCAATTTGGTTATAAGTAAAGATAAAGCTGTGACTGAAGCATCTACGATATTGGAACAAGTTCAACGTGAAAAATCTAGAGAGTCTGATGATGCTAAAAGAACCTATCATGATGATAAGCCAGTTGTAGCAGCTTCTGTTGCTGAATCCGAAGAATCTAGACCTCAAACTGAAGCTGTTGATGTTGAAGAGGCTGTTGATGCAAGTGGTTCTGCATTAACTTCAGGCCAATTTGCATCGCAAAATAATCCTAAAACGCCAGAAAATGAATCTTAAAGTGAGATAATCATGAATGCAGAAAGAATGCCTCGTAAGCGTAAATTTTGTCGATTTACCGCAGATAACTTTACGGAAATTGATTACAAGCAAGTTGATATTTTGAAAGACTACATCACAGAAACAGGTAAAATTGTGCCCAGTCGAATTACAGGCACATCTGCAAAATTTCAACGTCAGTTGGCAACAGCAATTAAACGAGCACGTTTTTTGGCGCTATTGCCCTACACAGACAACCATCGGTCGTGAGGTTTTAGAATGGAAATTATTCTACTTGATAAAGTACGCCGCTTAGGCGATGTTGGTGAAAAAGTTAATGTTAAAGCTGGTTATGGACGTAATTTTTTAATTCCAACCGGTAAGGCAGTTCCAGCAACTGCGGAAAACCTTAGTGTGTTTGAGGCAAATCGTGCTGAGCTTGAGAAAAAATCAGCTGAGAAGAAAGCACTTGCTGATGAACGAGCTAGTAAATTAACCACTCTGAGTGTGACAATTCCAGCGAAAGCAGGTGAAGAAGGCAAGCTATTTGGTTCTATTGGTACTCGAGATATTGCTGATGCGATTACTCATGCAGGTGTTGAGGTCATAAAAAGTGAAGTTCGCTTGTCAGAAGGCCTAATTCGTCAGGCAGGTGACTACGCTATTGAAGTGCATGTTCATCCTGATGTAACTGCTACTGTTGCAATATCTATTGTTCCAGAATAATCCCTTTTTATATCATCAGGCCTAGTTGAGTTGATTTAACTAGGCCTGTAGAGCCGTCAGATGTGTTAGCCTATAATCCATAAGTTCTTGCACTCCTATATCTTATTGTTATATTGTTAGCTAGTGGTTTGTAGCGCCACAGGAAAGTTATTTGTTTGTAATGAATGCTTTTAGATCTTTGCTCCATTTCCATCATCTTCCATCTGCTTGATTTACTGTTTTAACCATTTTTTTTGCATTGTTTTTTACCGTAAAGGTTTCAAGTTAACGTTTGTGAATAGCCGAAAATCATATAACCACTTGGTGAATTCCGGTAGAATATCCATCCACGGTAATTATTCTTCAGGTTAAGTTATGACCAAAGTTGTTGAGCGACGCTCTATGGATCCATCCATCAAAAATCTTAAAGTTTTACCGCATTCGATTGAGGCTGAGCAATCAGTTTTAGGTGGGTTGATGCTAGACAATCAGGCATGGGATCGTATTGCAGAGCGTGTGTCTCCAACTGATTTTTATCGAACAGAGCACCAAGATATTTTTAAACTTATTGCTAAGCTTGCTGAACAAGCCAAGCCTTTTGATGTGGTAACGTTATCAGAGGAGTTGGATAAAGTTGGGAAGCTTGAAAAATCGGGTGGGTTATCCTATCTTGGTGAGCTTGCGAAAAACACACCAAGTGCTGCAAATATTTCTGCCTATGCTGATATTGTCAGAGAGCGTTCGATTTTACGTCGATTGATTCAAGTCTCTGGGGAAATTGCAGATTCTGCTTTCTTTCCAGATGGGAGAGCTAGCCGCGAATTATTAGATTCTGCAGAACGTAAAGTCTTTGAGATTGCCGAAACCCAAGTTAAATCCACTGGTCCTTTGCCAATTAAACCGTTACTCACAAAAGCAGTTGAAAAAATTGATTTTTTATCTACATCAAAATCTAAATTGACGGGAGTTAGCACTGGGTTTAAAGATTTGGATAATTTAACCTCTGGATTGCAGGCTTCGGATTTAATTATTGTCGCAGGTAGGCCGTCAATGGGTAAAACCTCTTTTGCAATGAATTTGGCAGAACATGCTTTAATTAAAGATAACAAGCCAATTTTAGTCTTCAGCATGGAAATGCCTGCTGATTCAATTGTGATGAGAATGATGTCATCACTTGGACATATCGATCAGTCACGTATTCGTAGCGGTCGATTGGCTGACGATGATTGGCCGCGTTTGACAGCAGCGGTTAATTTGCTTGCTGATAAACCTTTGTTTATAGATGATACGGCAGCTTTAAATCCAACAGAATTGCGTGCACGTGCAAGGCGTGTGGTGCGAGAAAACGGCCCGCTTGGTGTTATCATTATCGATTATTTACAATTGATGCGTGTGCCTGGGCTCGCTGATAATCGAGTAGCTGAAATCTCGGAAATTTCGCGCTCATTGAAAGCTGGCTAAGGAATTAAGAGTGCCTATTGTTGCACTGTCTCAGTTGAATCGTAGTCTTGAGCAACGTCCCAATAAACGACCAGTAATGTCAGATCTGCGGGAATCAGGTGCGATTGAGCAAGATGCCGATTTGATTGTTTTTATCTATCGAGATGAGGTGTATAACGAAGAAAGTCCAGATAAAGGCATCGCAGAAGTGATTATTGGCAAGCACCGTAATGGTCCTATTGGGACAACTCGATTAACCTTCTTAGGAAAATATACTAAATTTGAAAATCTCGCTGATACAAGCTACGAGGAATATCATTGAGACCCGTTGTCGCAACGATTGATACCGATGCACTGCGCCATAATTTAGCGAAAGCTCAAACTTGTCGACCAGAGGCTAATATTTTAGCTGTGATCAAAGCAAATGCATATGGTCACGGTGCTGTTGCCTGTGCAAAAGCATTGTCGGATGCCGATGCTTTTGCTGTTGCGTCCATAGAAGAAGCAGAAGTTTTATTTAATCATGGTGTGACTAAGCGAATTGTATTGCTCGCTGGATTTTTTGAAGAATCTGAACTTGCACTAATTTTTCATCGTCAATGGATTCCAGTTATTCACACTGAACAGCAAATTCAACTTCTGCATTGTTGGTTTCAAAAAAATCCTGAGAAATCTTGTGATATTTTTCTGAAAATTGATACGGGGATGCATCGATTAGGTGTGCCGCTCGAAAAATTTGCAGAGTGGCATGCAAAAATTTTAGCAATTCCAAATATTAAACAATGTACATTAATGACTCATTTTGCTTGTGCAGATGAATTGGAAAATAAAACCATTGAATTGCAGTTACAGTGTTTTGAATCTTTGACAAAACAATTAGACAATCCATGCAGCCTTGCAAATTCCGCATTAGTAATGTCTGATGTTTCTTTCCGGGATAATTGGATTCGACCTGGAATTATGCTTTATGGTGCATCACCTTTCAAAAATGGAAATGCGCAAATCGAAGGATTAGAGCCAGTCATGACTTTGTCATCGGCAATTATCGCATGTCGTGTTGTGAACGCTGGGGAGCAGGTTGGGTATGGTGGTGATTGGCAAGCAAAGCGACAATCTGTTATTGCAACAGTAGCAATGGGCTATGGCGATGGCTATCCACGCCATGTGCCCACTGGAACACCTGTCATCATTCGCAATCAGCGCTGTCCAATCGTTGGACGCGTTTCCATGGATTTTATCACGGTTGATGTAACAGATTGTCCTCATGCAGCGGTTGGTGATGAGGTGATTTTTTGGGGAAAAGAATTGCCCACGGATGAAATAGCAACTCAATCTAAAACTATTGCTTATGAACTGTTGACCGGTATCAGTCAGCGAGTTCGCTATGTTTATAAATAAGATGTTTTTAGCTTAATGACTATTGCCAATAGCTTTTTTCTTTATTCAGCTTCAAGATATTTCAAGTTATAAGCTTATTTAATGAGCCTTATTGGCTCTTTCGATATTCACAAAAGAGCTCAATGAATTTACTTGATCGAAAGGCTGCGTTGCATTATTAATCTTTTTTGCATGTATGTAAGGGAATTGTGGAAGCGAAACAGCGGGCAGTATGAAAACCACAGCCGATAGGTATGTTTCGATTGCAGGCTGTACTCATCCTTCCGCAGATTCTATCTGCCCTTTTCTCAAAAAATGCACAAGAAGCAAATGCTTGGTTGCTCATGATTAAAATGCAAGTGAAGAGAATTGAGGTAGTAAGTATTTTCATTATTTTTATCCTGCTGGTTTAGTGAGTTTGTAGAAGAACATTATATAACCGCTCATATTTTTTTACAATTAGAGTCATCTTACAATAAATTGACATATATCATCAGAGTGTTGAGTAAATAACTCATTGGCAGAGCAGTCTAACTATTTTCGAGTTGCTTTGTTGCTTTTTTTGCCTAAGTTTTACTGGCTGTGCATTAATCCAGAGAAATACCATGTTGGTTCACCTTCATTTACACCATCCACATTTTACCTTCTGCAACAACTAATTAAGTTATAATGGTTAAACATGATTGCGCATAAATTGGATATGTACGGTTCGATGAGTGAACCCAGTTACTTAGAAAAAGTATACTTGGTGCTGTTTGAATAGGGCTGTATAGGCAGAAATCCTTATTTCCCCTTAATTTCTGATAATGAAATTATTGAGTAATAAAAAAGCCATAATGGTCGGTGAGAGCTTATGAGAGCTTTTTGAAAAATGGTGGAGGCGGCGGGAATTGAACCCGCGTCCGCCAATCCGCTGCCA
>JAUIKI010000304.1 GCA_030430875.1 Gammaproteobacteria bacterium
GCGCATCAGCATCATATGGGTCTAAGCTCAACTTTGCTTGCGTTGAATCCATTTTATCTGATGAATTCCATGAAACAAAAAGCTCTTTTGCCAAGGCATCAAGCACACGAAAGCCAATGCTATGACGAGTTTTATAGTATTTGGCTCCGGGATTACCTAGGCCAATGATAGCCTTTATTTGTCGTCTATCAAATTTTTTTGTGTCGTTCTGCTGTTTACTCATTTCAGTATTTCTTTCAAGCCATGAGCCATAAAATCATTCATTGTGACTATCTCAAACTTCTCTGACAAACTTTCCTGATCGATAAGAAGCGTGTCTGCTACATAAATTTTTTCAAAGTCACTCCCATCCAAGCGTTCTACCGACCCAGATGACAATACTCCATGGGTAAAGCAACCAAGCACACGCTGCGCTCCGTGCTCAAGCAAAAGATTTGCTGAATTTACGGCAGTAATCCCAGTATCCAAAATATCATCAAGCACAACAACCGTTTTCCCTTGTACATTACCCTCTAGATGAAGCGCTACAGACTCATCAGTAGCAACACGCTCTTTCTCAATCAGCACAAATGGTACATCAAGCTTTTCAGCAAGGGATTGAACACGATCAGCTCCCCCCTGATCAGGAGACGCTAAACACCACTGCTCCTGCGATAAATCAATTTTCTGAATCACCTCCCGCCAAAAATTAGTGACGGTGAGTGATTGAAAGTTTAAAGCAAAAAAATCTTGCACGCGTAACGAGTGAACATCATAACAATAAAGGCTTGTAACGCCAGCATTGTTATACATTTTTGCAGTAATTTCTCCTTCAGCACAAAATTGGCCAGCATCAAGTTTATCATGGCGAGAATACGCCAAGTATGGCATAAAAAGATTTATCTCCTGCACCCTAGCAGCTTTCAACTGATATAAAACAAGCAGCAACTCAAAAAGTTGAGCATTGATGGACTTTTGAATACATGGAATAAACTGATGCACAAGCAAAATGCTACTATCTTCTAAAGGCAAAAGATCACAAACCACTGTTTCTGTATCAGCAAAGTGACAAAGATTTAGACCAATAACGTCTGTATCGAAATGTTGCGCTATTTTTTCTACCAACTCTTGGCTGGCGCAACCAACAATATGAACTACTCTCATTTCACCCTATCGTGAAAATAAACGCCCCAAAAATGATTTTTTCTTATGCTGCTCAACATAGGCAGTAACTTCGCGGAATACCTTAAACATGTCCGGTAACTTTGCCATAGCAACAGCCATGCGTTTCCACTTACCAAATGGCATTGCGGGAATTCCTGCAACTGTTTGATTGTCGTCAACATTATGCATCACTGCAGCTTTAGAAACAATTTTTGCACCGTTTCCAATAGTAATGTGATCTTTAATGGCAACTTGACCACCTATTTGACACCCCATGCCAATACGTGCACCACCAGCAATACCGGTCAATGCAAGAATCGCGGTACTTGGCCCAATCTGAACATTATGTGCAATATGTACATTGTTATCAATTTTAACACCATCACTAATCAATGTTTCACCAAATGTTGCACGATCAATTGAGCAATTTGCACCAATTTCTACAAAGCTTCCAACACGCACGTTCCCGATTTGAGGAATCTTGCGCATACCCTGCTTGGTCACACTGTAGCCAAAACCATCAGAACCAATAACAGTGCCAGCATGAATAA
>JAUIKI010000039.1 GCA_030430875.1 Gammaproteobacteria bacterium
TGGTATTTGAAACGGCAAAAGGCTTTGTGAAAGGTAAAGCTGGGCCTAACTACCCATCACCTGTTGAAGCTATCAAAGCCATTCAGAAACACGCATCAATGGAGCGTGATAAGGCATTAGAAGTCGAAGCACAACATTTTATTAAGATGGCAAAAACCAGTGTTTCTCGAAATTTAATTGGGCTATTTTTAAATGATCAAGCCCTGAAGAAAACAGCAAAAGGGTACGAAAAAACAGCTCAACCTGTCACTCGAGCCGCAGTTTTAGGTGCTGGCATCATGGGTGGTGGAATTGCCTATCAGTCCGCCTACAAAGGCACGCCTATCATCATGAAAGATATTAATCAGCAAGCTATTCAAGCTGGTTTTGATGAAGCAACAAAATTGCTCACCAAGCAAGTTGAACGCAAGCGTATGACGGCTGAAAAAATGGCCCATGTGCTAAACACCATCCAACCAAGCTTGAGCTACGGTGACTTCAACACTGTCGATTTCATTGTAGAAGCCGTTGTTGAAAACCCAAAAATTAAACAGCAAGTATTGGCAGAAGTTGAAAGTCATGTTGGAGAAGACACTATCATTTCTTCAAACACTTCCACTATTTCCATCAACCTGCTTGCAGAAGCACTCAAACGCCCAGAAAATTTCTGTGGTATGCATTTTTTCAACCCAGTACACAAAATGCCATTGGTTGAGGTGATTCGTGGCGCAAAAACTTCAGAAAAAGCCATTGCAACCACAGTAACCTACGCTAAATCAATGGGAAAAACACCCGTCGTTGTCAATGACTGCCCTGGATTTCTAGTCAACCGAATTTTATTTCCTTACTTTGGTGGCTTTACTGGGCTTGTGCAACATGGTATTGATTTTCAACGCATTGATTCAATCATGACTAAGTTTGGTTGGCCAATGGGTCCAGCTTATTTATTAGATGTTGTAGGAATTGACACTGCTAATCATGCAGGCGCCGTGATGGCAGATGGCTTTCCTGATCGCATGAAATATGATATGAAAACTGCCATTGATGTCATGTTTGAAAACAAACGCTTTGGTCAAAAAAATCAGCTTGGATTCTATGTATACGAGACTGATAAAAAAGGCAAGCCTAAGAAAAGTGTCGATGAAACAGTTTATCAGTTAATTGAGCCAATCATTACAGAGCGACTTGAACTCTCGGATGAACAAATTATCGAACGCATGATGATTCCACTTTGTATCGAAACAGTTCGCTGCCTAGAAGATAACATTGTCGAATCGCCTGCTGATGCAGATATGGGCTTGATTTTTGGTATTGGCTTCCCGCCATTTCGAGGAGGCGCTCTGCGTTACCTAGATGAAATTGGCATGGCTAAATTCTGTGAAATGGCTGATCAATATGCTGATCTTGGGCCACTTTATCATCCAACTGATGGTATGCGTGATATGGCAAAATCAAACAAAACTTTTTTCTAATAAAGCTTTATTAGTGGAGATACTGATGAATTTAAATCCAAAAGATGCTGTAGTAATTGACTGTGTTAGATCCCCAATGGGACGCTCTCGAGGTGGGATGTTTCGCAATGTTCGTGCTGAAAACCTATCTGCTGCCTTAATCAACGCATTGTTCGCGCGTAATCCAAAGCTCAATCCAGCCGACGTTGAAGATGTCATTTGGGGCTGTGTCAATCAAACCAAAGAACAAGGCTTTAACGTAGCACGCCACCTGTCGTTGATGACAGATATTCCCCACACTGCTGCTGGACAAACAGTTAACCGATTGTGTGGCTCTTCAATGCAAGCTATTCACTCTGCCGCGCAAGCCATCATGACTAATAATGGGGATTTCTTTGTAATCGGAGGTGTTGAACACATGGGTCATGTTGAAATGACACATGGCGTTAATCTAAACCCTGCTTCAAGCAAATATTTCGCTAAGGCATCAAATATGATGGGACTCACCGCTGAAATGCTAGGCAAGATGCATGGCATCACTCGCCAGCAACAAGACGAATTTGCAGCAAGGTCACATCGGTTAGCGCATGAAGCAACGCTTCAAGGTCGTTACAACAACGAAATTGTTCCTATTGAAGGACATGATGCCAACGGTT
The DNA here is from genome assembly GCA_030430875.1 of Gammaproteobacteria bacterium. Taxonomy (GTDB): domain Bacteria; phylum Pseudomonadota; class Gammaproteobacteria; order Pseudomonadales; family JAUIKI01; genus JAUIKI01. The sequence continues at coordinate 2,087 of JAUIKI010000039.1, forward strand.
TCAAAATTTTATGTGAAACGGATGAAGTCATACGCCCAGATACAACTGTTGAAAAGCTTGCTGCTCTCAAGCCAGTGTTTGACCCCAAAGGTGGTACCGTCACAGCTGGTACGTCATCAGCAATTTCTGATGGTGCGTCAGCAATGGTCATTATGTCAGCAGAAAAAGCACAAGCGCTAGGAATCACACCAATAGCGCGAATTAAAGCCATGGCTGTTGCAGGCGTTGACCCAGCAATCATGGGCTATGGGCCTGTACCAGCAACTAAGAAAGCGCTTGCGCGCGCTGGATTGAGCATCGATGATATTGATTTTATTGAATTAAACGAAGCATTTGCAGCGCAAAGCTTACCGGTTATCAAAGACTTAAAGTTGCAAGATAAAATCGAAGAAAAAATCAATCTCAATGGTGGCGCTATTGCGCTTGGACATCCACTGGGATGTTCTGGTGCTAGAATCAGCACAACGTTACTCAATATCATGCAAGCAAAAGGTGGCACACTTGGACTAGCGACTATGTGTATTGGCCTTGGTCAAGGCATTGCTACAATTTTTGAGCGTGTATGATTTCAGTATTGCTCTTAATTATCACTGGACTGCAAAATGCAGTCCAGTGACTTAAAGTGAGACATTCGCATCGCTAATTTCAATACTTTTAAAGCAAATAAGAAACAGAATTTACCGTCAAAAAGCATGTTTCTTATTATTTTTATGCACAATAAAAGTCATTAGACATTGCGTTCAGAAGTTTCATAGTCTATCTTCAAACACATTTAATTTGTGAAATAGGGTTGCATTGAGAAAATGGGAAGATCTCTCGTCATAGTTGAATCACCAGCTAAAGCAAAAACGATAAATAAATACCTTGGTAAAGATTTTATCGTTAAATCCAGCATTGGCCACATTCGTGACCTACCCAAAGGCAAGTCAGAAAAAAGTGCTGCTGATTTGAAAGAGCGCGCTAAAAAAGCCGCAGAAGTTCGAAAACTTTCTCCTGAAGCAAAAGCTATCCACAAAAAGCAAAAAGCAAAAGAACAACTGGTTCGCAGCATGGGCATTGATCCAGAAAATGACTGGGATGCTAACTACGAAATTTTACCAGACAAACAAAAAGTCATTTCAGAATTAACCAAATTAGCTAAAAATGCTGATTATATTTATCTCGCGACTGATCTTGATCGAGAAGGAGAAGCCATCGCATGGCATTTACGAGAAGTCATTGGCGGGGATGATGAAAAATTCCGTCGCGTTGTATTTAATGAAATCACCAAAAAGGCTATAAAAAAAGCATTTGATCAACCTGGGCAATTAGACATGAATCATGTACATGCCCAGCAAGCACGTCGTTTTCTCGACCGTGTAGTAGGATTTATGCTGTCTCCTTTGTTGTGGGAGAAAATTGCTCGAGGGCTATCAGCTGGTAGAGTGCAATCAGTTGCCGTAAAACTGATCGTTGAACGTGAACGTGAAATCAGAGCATTTATTCCAGAAGAATATTGGGAGATTCATGCCGATTTAGCACATGAGAAAACACCAGCCATTCAATTCCAAGTCAGTAAAGAAGCGAATAAAGCCTTTCGACCAACCAATGAAGCCTCAGCAAAAAAAGCAGCTGACACCTTAAAAAAGGCTGACTTCTTTCTCAAAGAGCGAATTGATAAACCCACATCAAGCAGACCAAATCCGCCTTTAATTACGTCAACGTTACAACAAGCTTCAAGCACACGCCTTGGATTTGGTGTAAAGAAGACTATGTTACTAGCTCAACGCCTATATGAAGCAGGCTTAATAACTTATATGCGAACTGATTCAACGAATATCAGCACTGATGCAATCCATCAATGTCGAGATTTAATTCAATCAGCATTTGGGGATGCCTATTTACCCGAAAAACCTATTTTTTATCGCGCCAAATCAACGGCTCAAGAAGCACATGAAGCAATTCGACCCACTGATCTTTCCATTAAGTCTGACGCTTTATCTGGCGTTGAAAATGATGCCAAAAAACTTTATGACTTAATTTGGCGCCAGTTTGTTGCGTGCCAAATGTCGCCTGCTGAATATCTAAGCACCACATTAATTGTTGAAGCTGATGTCTTTGAACTGCGCGCCAAAGGCCGTATTTTGAAATTTGACGGCTACACCAAAGTATTTAATGCCATTAGCAAGAAAGATGACGACATTGTCCTACCAGACATTAAAGTACAAACGAAACTTGACTTAGAAAAACTGCTTCCAAGTCAACATTTCACCAAACCTCTCGCGCGTTATTCTGAAGCAAGTCTCGTCAAAGAGCTTGAAAAACGTGGCATTGGTCGCCCTTCAACCTATGCAAACATTATTTCGACGATTCAAGATCGCGGATATGTCCAACTAAATAAACGTCGATTCTATGCCCAGAAAATTGGAGAAATTGTTGCCGAACGCTTACAAGAAAATTTTGAGCACTTGATGAGTTATGATTTTACAGCAAGACTTGAAGACCTGCTCGACAAAATTGCAAACTCCCAAGCTAATTGGAAAATGGTTTTAAATGAATTTTATGCTGATTTTTCTAATAAGCTTTCACTAGCATATGATGAAACATCAGGTATGCGCAGCAATAAGCCCATTGAGATTGATGTTCCTTGTCCAAGTTGCAAAAGACCCATGCAAATCCGTACAGCAAGTACCGGCGTATTTTTGGGTTGTTCTGGCTATGCACTGCCGCCAAAAGAACGCTGTAAAACCACTATGAATCTTATCCCAGGTGATGAGGCAATCGTAGACATTGAAGAAGATGAAGAAGCTGAATCCAAGCTTCTGCGCTTGAAACGTCGATGTAAAACTTGCTCTACTGCCATGGAAAGCTATTTAATTGATGAAAAACGCAAAATTCATATCTGCGGTAATAACCCAGACTGTTCAGGCTATGAAATTGAAGAAGGACAATTCAAAATCAAAGGCTATGAAGGACCTGTCATAACATGTGATAAATGCGAATCTAACATGCAATTAAAGGCCGGGCGATTTGGTAAATATTTTGGCTGCACAAACGCGGACTGTAAAAATACGCGGAAATTATTGCGAAATGGTGAGGCAGCGCCACCAAAATCTGATCCAGTTCCAATGCCAGAACTTAGATGCGAAAAATCGGATGATTTTTTCATATTACGTGACGGCGCAGCAGGCTTATTTTTGGCAGCAAGTCAATTTCCCAAACACCGTGAGACACGAGCACCCCTTCTAGAAGAGCTGCTCGCTCATAAAGATGAAATTCCTGAGAAATATCAATTTTTGCTCAATGGGCCACTTACTGATCCGAAAGGAAACAAAACAATTATCCGCTATAGTCGAAAACTTAAGCAGCAATATCTGATGACGGAAGAAAACAAAAAAGCGACAAAGTGGAAAGCTTACTTTAAAAATAATACCTGGCAAACAGAAACAGTTAAATAAAGGTCGTGTAAATTATCGTCGGTGAACCTATAATAATCCGTTTGCTGATGTTTATAGAGTGAGTCGTCTTCATTTGATAGCCCTATGATGTATGCTTATCTACGACAGTCCCTAAAAATTAAATTGTTTTGGAGAACCTTATGAGAAAACTTTCAATTCTTATGACAATTCTTTTATTGACTGCATTCACAGCAAATAATGCAAATGCTGAGTGGTTATGGTGCATTGGAAACCCAAAAACGGGTGGCTCTTTCCTATGTTGCAATAAGAGTTTTTGCATGGCGAATAATATTAAGAAGGGCGAGCTTTGGACATGCTACAAAGGAATAACAGCATGCGAGAAGGATTGACCTATAAAAAACATCATCAACAGAGTGTCGGCCATCGATTATAAATTAGCAACACTGCATCAAGCTTAAGCAAAAAAGTGTTTTAGCTGATTCGATGATTTTCTCTGGTTCTTCTATTTAAAAAACGTGGATGATTCTGAGTTAAGAAGGGGTTGTTAACACCGGGTTTAAATAAGAAATAGGAGCATGATTCGCCTCTTCAAAAACAACAACTTCCCAGGCATCAGGAGTAGCAATTAATTTTCTCAACAGCTTGTTATTGAGAGCATGTCCAGATTTATGACCAACAAATTCACCTATCAAACTTTTTCCAAGTAAATAAAGATCACCAATTGCATCAAGAATCTTATGCTTCACAAACTCATCATCATAACGCAACCCGTCTTCATTCAGGACTCGATATTCATCTACCACAACTGCATTGTCTGAACTTCCACCTAAGGCAAGATTTTGGGAACGCAAATACTCAATGTCACGCATAAATCCAAACGTTCGTGCTCGACTGACTTCCTTAACAAAAGATGTACTGGAAAAATCAATGCTAGCAAACTGGTTTCGATCGCGGAAAACAGGATGATCAAACTCAATAGCAAAGCTCACTTTAAATCCATTGAACGGCTTAAATGTTGCGGCTTTGTCCTCGTCTTTAACGCTGACTTCTTTTTTAATGCGAATAAATTGTTTTAGTGCAGCTTGCTCTTCTATACCAGCTGACTGAATCAGAAACACAAAAGGTCCTGCACTGCCATCCATAATTGGCACTTCAGGGCCGCTTACATCAACATAAGCGTTATCAATACCTAATCCAGCCATTGCCGAAAGTAAATGCTCTACAGTGGAAACCTTAGCCCCGTCTTTCATCAATGAGGTGGATAACGTAGTCTCACCAACATTTTCAGCAATTGCAGGAATTTCAACAACAGGCTCAAGATCAGTCCGACAAAAAATAATACCTGTTCCAATCGGCGCAGGTCGCAATGTCAAAAATACCTTTTTACCAGTGTGTAGCCCCACTCCTGTGGCACGAATTACAGTCTTAAGCGTCCTTTGTCTAATCATTTTTGCTCTTAAAGTTAACCAATAACATGAAGTCGACTAGAGATCATAGCAAAATTTATGGTGTAAAATCAACCGATTATCTCTAAGAACTTAATTTATAGGCTTAATATGCCCAATATATCCATCATAATCCTCTAAAAAATTGACAGGCAGTTCCCTGCCCGTCACTAAAAGGAGATAGATATAAATTGCTTTAATCCGCCTGACGACGTAAAAAAGCTGGGATATCTAGATAATCAAGATCTGTTTGCATGCCAACTGCTGATCCTTTGTTTGCACCATGACGAGTAACAGCCGGTCGATCAAGCTGCTTATAGTCAATGCTACCATCAGAATTCTTATTTTCTACTACTTTCATTGCAGGTTTTTCGCGCCCACCAAGACCTGTTGCCACAACGGTCACGCGCAATGCATCTTTCATATCTTCATCGATGACAGTACCAACAACAACCGTTGCTTCATCTGATGCAAATGCTTTTACTGTGTCACCAACTGTTGCAAACTCACCAAGTGTCAATTCAGGACCTGCGGTGATGTTCACCAACAATCCTTGCGCATTTTCCACAACACGATCTTCAAGTAATGGACTATTAACAGCTGCTTGTGCTGCTTCACGCGCTCGATTTTCGCCTTTGGCAATCGCTGTTCCCATCATTGCCATACCCATTTCTGACATGACGGTTCGCACATCTGCAAAATCCACGTTAATCATACCTGGACGAATAATTAAATCAGCAATTCCCTGCACAGCACCCAACAAAACATCATTTGCCGTACCAAATGCTTGCAACAAACTAGTATTTTGTCCCATCACAGACATCAGCTTTTCATTAGGAATGGTAATCAACGAGTCAACATGCTCCACAAGCTCTTTGATTCCTTTATTCGCCACAGCTAAACGTTTCGCTCCTTCAAAAGGAAATGGTTTAGTAACAACTGCAACCGTTAAAATTCCTAATTCTTTTGCAACTTGGGCAACAACTGGTGCACCACCGGTACCTGTTCCACCACCCATACCTGCAGTGATGAAAACCATATCAGCTCCAGATAATGTTTGAGCAATAAACTCACGATCTTCATTTGCTGCTTGACGACCTATTTCAGGATTTGCACCAGCACCAAGTCCTCGAGTTACATCACCGCCTAGTTGCAAAATTGTTGCATCTTTTACTGTAGCAAGAGCTTGCGCATCCGTATTTGCAACAATAAATTCCACACCATCTACTTTCTTTTCTAACATGTGCCTAACTGCATTACCTCCACCACCGCCAATTCCGATGACTTTAATAACAGCACTATCTGGCACGTAATCAACAAGTTCAAACATATATCTTCTCCTTTTAGTTTAAAAAATTAAAAATTACCTTGAAACCAATTCTTCACTCGTCCAAACACACTCGTTACACCTCCTTTATTACCCGCAACCAAAACTTTATCACCTTGCATTTGTTTCATACCATAAACCAACAACCCAACACCCGTTGCATAAATTGGATTACGAACCACATCAGCAAGTCCGCTCATCGCCTGAGGCTCACCAAGCCTTACTGGCATATGAAAAATCTCTTCTGCTAACTCAACAACCCCTTGCATTTTTGATGATCCACCGGTCAAAACAATACCAGCTGCAATTAAATCTTCTAAACCACTACGTCGTAGTTCTGCTTGGACTAATGTAAACAGCTCATCGTATCTTGGCTCAATGACTTCCGCTAACGCCTGACGTGATAGTTTTTTTGGTGTTCTATCAGCAACACTCGGCACTTGGATAGTCTCATGTGCTGCTGCTAACTGTGTTAAACCACACCCATATTTAATTTTAATTTCTTCCGCATATTGAGTTGGTGTTCGCAATGCCATAGCAATGTCATTAGTAACCTGGTCACCAGCAATAGGAATCACAGCGGTATGTCGGATAGAACCTTCTGTAAAAATTGCAATATCTGTTGTGCCACCACCAACATCAACCAAGCAAACACCTAATTCTTTTTCATCATCAGTTAACACGGCATAACTTGACGCTAATTGTTCAAGAATAATATCATCCACTTGAAGACCACAACGC
>JAUIKI010000040.1 GCA_030430875.1 Gammaproteobacteria bacterium
ACATGCCTCCAGCCATGCTTATTCCAAATGCATAGTTATCTTTATTCGACAACTCCTCAGTTGATCGCACATGCGCTATTAAACCCCACAAATAGCGCAAGCTTAATATCATCAAAACCACAACGGATAAATTAACCATCAATATAAAAATAATATTCTCTGAAAAACTAATTTGTAAAAAATCTTGTATACGCATATTGACTTACCTTACCTTAAATTTTAATGCCAGCAACAACTTCACCCATTTTGATAGTTTGCATTGAAGCCAACTGTTTCTCCCATTGAATTTTATTTGATTCAAAACATACAACGACTGTTGATCCTAACTGAAAGTGTCCAATTTCTTCACCTTTTTTGAAATCAAGCTGCAGGTGTTGATATGAGCAATCAATACGCTGAGTTGATTGCTCAATATGATTTACTGATCCATGCCATTTCATCACAATTTGCCCAACAACCATTGCACCGACCATGATTACTGCCATATTACCAAACTCAGTTTCAAAAAAAGCAATTACACGCTCATTACGCGAAAAAAGATTTGGAACTAAATTAGTCGTTGCTGCATTGACTGAAAATAACGACCCAGGAATGTATATCATTCTCTTTAAGCGACCACTAAAAGGCATGTGCACACGATGATAATCTTTCGGCGACAAATAAACTGTCAGAAAGTCACCATTTTGATACGATTTAGCTTCATCAGCATCACCCAGAAATGTTTCAAGCGTATATTCATGCTGCTTTGCTTGAATAATCCGATCATCATTAATCAAACCTTTTTCGCTAATCACACCATCTGCAGGTGAAACTATCGCAGTTTTCTCACTGGCTATAGGTCGTGCACCTGGCTTTAGTTCTCTGGTAAAAAAATCATTAAATGTCTTATATTGATCAGGTTTTTCATAAACAGCTTCGGTTAAATCAACATGGTACTGCTTGATAAATCGTTTGATTAACGTGTTTTTCAATCGCGCTTCAGATTTCGCAAATCTTCCTAAAAACTTTGTCAGGCCATGTTGTGGCAACATATATTGTGACCACACAAAAGGATAATCAAATAATGCCATAATTAGTTTTCCACTGGTGTTTCTGGGTGATTACCCCAATCTGACCATGAACCTGGATACGCCTTCACGTTGGGAAAATCAAGATACCTCAAGACCATGTAGGTAAATCCAGAACGATGATGTGTTTGACAATGAGTGATTATTTCTTTATCCGCTGTGACTCCCAATTCACATAATTCACTTTGCAAAATTTGCTTAGACTTAATACGGTAGTTATTTTGAGAATCCATTGCCCTTGTCCATTCAAAATTTACAGCACCAGGAATATGTCCCGCTTTTCGCGCAAATACTTTTTTTCCGGAAAATTCTTCTGGCGAACGCGCGTCCCAAATCATCACTCGCTCGTCATTAAGATGAGATAAAATATAATCACGATCAGCAACTGGTTGAGAATGAATCACAACCTGATAGTTAGATGGCTCAAGATGATTGGTAGTTGATTCTGTTGGAAGCCCTGCTTTCAACCATGCGTGCAGCCCACCATTAACATATGCATAATTTTCATGGCCGATCACATCCAACAACCAAATGAATCGACCAGCCCATCCACCGCCTTCATCATCATACACAATCACCAACCGATCATCTGAAAGCCCAATCCGCGAAAACAATTGATTTAAAGCTGCTTTACTAGGCAATTCACCAACTGCTGGAGGCATTCCTAACATAATCTCTGCGGTTGAAACATGCACAGCACCTGGGATATGGTGCTGTGCATAAGTTGAATCCCGGCACAAATCAATTAATATCACATCATCTGAGTAATAATTAATTAAATCCTCTGGCTCAATCACTACTAACACATTCTTTTTTTCTATCTTCATAATTCTAATACAGTTTTGGTGCTCTCTTACCCGAATAATACCTTGCGAATAATCACTCAATAACGGTATGATTATCCGAATCACCCATTGTAATGGAAGTCAGTTTTCTTGTCAGTTATGTTTAATGCACCTCACTCACCCTACATCGTCCCGTTCGAGCAAGCCTTTGAAGTTTCCAAGGCAGCAACATCACCGCCTGAAACAGTTGCAGATAAGTCAAATCTCAAAAAAAAGCTTAATCAGCTAACCAATGAGTTAGACGATTTACAACGTATTTTATACTCACAAGATCATCACGCCGTTTTACTGATTTTCCAAGCAATGGATGCAGCTGGCAAAGATAGTACCATAAGAGCCATAATGACTGGAGTCAATCCTGCTGGCTGTCAAGTTCATTCTTTTAAAAAACCATCCACTGAAGAAATTAGCCATGATTTTTTATGGCGCACTACAAATCGCTTACCTAGCCGAGGAATGATTGGCATTTTTAATCGAAGCTATTATGAAGAAGTCCTCACGGTACGTGTGCACCCTGAACTCCTCATTGGAGAAAGGCTACCTGATAAAATCAAGAAAAATATTTGGCAAGAGCGGCTTGAATCCATAGTTGATCATGAAAAACACCTTGCCAGAAATGGCTATGTTATCTTGAAATTTTGGTTAAACATCTCAAAAGAAGAGCAGCGCAATCGCTTCTTGGCTCGCATTGACAACCCTAACAAACATTGGAAGTTTTCAACAGATGACATCAAAGCAAGATCATATTGGAACGATTACATGAAAGCCTATCAAAAAGCACTAAATGCCACCTCGAAATCTTGGGCACCCTGGTACGCAATTCCTGCTGACAACAAACCTTACATGCAAACCTGCATTGCTGAAATCATTGTGAAATCACTGAAAAAACTGAAATTAGCCTACCCTGAATCAAACGACACTCAACACAAACATTTAGCAAATATGCGCAACTTGCTGGAAACTGATCCTTTTTAACAAAAAAACCCTCACCAAGACTTACATTCTCCTCCTGAATCATCAAAATATTGATACCAGCAACGCTTACCTGAAGATTGATAAGTTAAGCGCCCATCCCCTACTTGCAATGCCTCAGGTTTAGCTATAATGGTGTACGTTTTTGAATCCGCTTTTATTGACAACCGATAGGTTGTCACCTTGGAATCAGAAGGAATATTTATTGGTAAAGTAAATAAATTATCTACCGCTTTTTCATAATTTCTAATAAACAACGTTTCGCGTTCTATCTTCGCAGCCACTTCAATTATTTCCGCATAAGCACTTAATCGATTTTGTTTTTTCAGGTAACGTTGATAGTTAGGGTAAGCCAATAATAGCAGGAGTGAAATAATGACCAAAACTATCATCAACTCCAATAAACTAAACCCTGATTTAATTGCAACATGTTTTCCTGCTCTCATGATAAACATCATCATATTAAATGATTGAAGCTTTGCAGCCAAATAATATTGGTCTCTTCAAGCATTTTCTCAGATATCACATTGTTCTCCACGAAGAATTTAAATTCTTCATTTGGAATCAACACTAAAAAATCCCACTGCACATAATATGTGGAATCACCTAAAAAATTATCCGCAAAAAACAAACTCATAGCGACTCTGAAATCAAATTGAGTCATTCCTATTTTCTCAAATTCAGCAAAACTAAATTTCTCCTTAGAAATAGTTATAGATGCTTTTATAAATTGTGTATCACTCATTTTAATCTCCTCACAATTTTTCTTTTTTTGAAGAACAAATAATTGATTAAGGCATAAATCAAGCAATAGATCTTTTTTAAGAATCAGCAAGTTTGATAGACCAACTTTCTCTTTATAATATATCTGCAATGCATCTTTTATTAAAAATCTCACTTGATTGACAAGATTTTTCTGCTGATTATTTTCGATAATCCTTTTATTTAAAATAAAGGTTTGCGATTGCATCAAAAATAAACCAGATAAAATTAGCAACACGAATAAAACCATTAATAAAACCATTCCTTTATAACCATACATCAATGAAAACATCTCTATTTATTAACCAAAGGCACAGTCACAACAAACTGCTCGCGATGAAAGCCATCAACTGCATACGCTGATAAAGACTGATTAATTCGCTTAAATTGATATGATGAAAGCAAGCCCAATTTCTCAGATGACTTGATAATGAAATCAAATTGAACGGCCAAAACAACATCTTCATCATTGATTTTATTTGCAGAAATATATGCATCAACATATCCATCTTCATTGGTATCAACACCTAGTTGCATCAACATGTTTTCAACACCATCAAGAATTACATGGCCATTACATCGAACCTCATTAAGATTTTTCTTATTCATCTCATAATGATTGGTAATTAATTTAGTTTTTTTTCCAAGACAATCATGATCACTTGCACTATTCTCTTCATAAGTTACTTCAAAACTCACCTTCATTTCATCTGAAGGAAAAACAACCAAAGGATTTTTAATTATTTCTGTCGTTGAATATCCAGACAATTCAATTTCTTGACGCAGTAAACTTGTTAAAAAGGCAGCATCTTCATATAATTCGTTCACAACTCTTATCCATCGTGCTTGGGTTTTTGCTGTTATAATTAATTTACTACAAACCATTGCAATCAAAAGTGCTAACATCATAGCAAGCATGATTTCAATCAAGCTAAAACCCAACGAATTCAAGCAAATTATTTGTGGAGACGAGTTTCTACGCAATATTTCCCACATATCTCCTTCAATTCATTTGCATACCAACGTAACTGTATACAAATTAGTGAATTATTATGGCACGATTGAACTTTAATTTTTGCATCAGGAAAACCAGACAATTGATGGGATAATTGCTGAATATCATTCATAGCCAATTGTTGCAGATCACAAAGATTTGACTTGCAATTCACCACCACATTCCCCTCTAAACCCCAAAATCCTTCATTCATATAAACCTGTTTCATCATAGGATTTAAAGAGATTCGTTGTTGCAATTCAGCCGACCAAAAAGTTGCTTTTAAATAATATTGACTATCACGATATGATTGCAATAAATAAAGTTGTCCAGCGCTAAAGCTCACAACACCAAAACTTAACACCATCATTCCCAGAAGAATTTCAATCAATGAAAATCCGATAGCTTTGCGAGTAAATTGGTTGTAATTAGCTTGCATGTGTCACTTATGATTATTTGCAACAATTCATATCAGCATAAATGAAAATGGGGAACAGTTAAGACGAAAAATATGTTTTTGAATGAAAGAAAATTCTGAAATTATTGTGGGAAATAGCCTCGATATTGCTATTTGGTGCTTAAATTTTCTTAAAAAAATATCAATACAAAAAGAGTGAAGACGATCATGTATAAGAGTAACAAAATATTTCTGTGTGTTATTTCAGCCCTTTGGCTGCTGACCTCGGCTGATGCGTATACTTTCAAATTCTGGAGCTGTTGGGGGAATCCCATTAAATGGCGTAATGCAGACATGCCTGTGCAATTCCGTGCTAGTGCAGTGAGTTTTCCTGAAGGACATACTTATTCAAAAGCCTTTGAAGTGACATTAGAGAGGTGGTATGACAATCCCAGTGCAGCATATTTCGAACCCAAGTTAATTTATAACGACAACTATGTCAGCATTGCAAACGGTGAAAGTGAAATTTGGTTTACTAAAATTAAAAAAACTAATGCTAATGCATATAGCCGAATTTATTGTACACCCAACAAGCATTATATTTATGCCTCGGATATCCGATTTAATTCTGAATCTCTATCAGAGCTATACAGTGGTAATAATAAAAATAAGTTGGCTATTTATAAATTTTGGGTTGGAGGTGAAACAAACTTCTTTCATTTTAGAGCGATAGCCGTGCACGAGCTCGGTCACGCGTTAGGTTTGGCACATGAGGATCGTTGGTATAATGTAATGGGAAGCACTCTGTTTTACCAAACCAATGGAGATTTGGCAAAAGCCTATGTCGACGAAGATGCCAGTGATGGTACCGTGTTTTTGTATGGTGCTGTCAATGCGGCTATTTGGAATAACTTGATTGTGTCGCATTTTAAATACGGTGGAAGTTCAGTAGATACAGGAGACGTTGCGGGCAACTATTCAACACACAGTTTTACAACAATCTATAATAATAACAAGCCATTTCTAGCAGATGAATATTCTGGTATAGAGACTAACTTCGATCATCCGTTTTTTCCTTATATTTTAAAAAAAGGAAAAACTTATCAAGTTGAATTCACCTATAAAAATGCCCGCTTGAAAAATTTGACAGGTGTTGATATCGGGTTTTATCTATCAAAAGATGACAACATTACTCCATCAGATCAATTGATAAAAACGGGCAAGTTGAATTTGACTCGCAACGCACCAGAAACAGTGAAAACCAATATCTTTATTCCTTATTCATTACCTTTAGGTGATTACTATCTTGGTGTCATTATCGATCATAACAATAAAATTCCAGAAATTAATAAAAAAGATAATGCAACGTATTTACCCTTTAGAATTTATGTGCCGGTTGAAACTAATTAATATAACAAATCTAGAGAAACCCATTTCTCTGATAATAAACTTCAAGATTCAGTGGGTATTCTCCCTCCAAAATAGGCCAATAAATAGATGCTTATTTTGGGAGAAAGAAAAACGCTGTTTTAGTAGTAACTCAGCAGATTAAAAGAGAATCCTGAGACCATAGCAATATTACTAGTATAGTGATATCACCAACTCACAAGATCTGAGCCATCATTATTTTTATCCCAAACTCGAGCACCATTTGAGTGCAGCTCTAAATATCCATCATCTGCCTGATCTGTTCCAGCAATTGGTACAGCACGAATAATGAAAATAACATTTGAAGCACTGGTTATTGATAGATTATAAAATTTCTTATCGCCATTTATTGGAGCTTGTGATGGAAACAAACTGCTCAATGGCGCACCTGTATTAACAGCCCCACCATTACCATCATCTGCTGCTCCCTCATAGGTTGATGGTGAATTGACTGTAAAACGTCGCTCAAGTGCATTTGCCAAGGCTAAAAGTGCGGATTGCGCTTCAGAACGCCGAGTTTTTACTAACTGTTGTCGATAATTTGGTAGAGCAACTGTCACTAAAATTGAAATAATCACTACAACGACAACTAATTCAATTAATGTAAATCCTCTAGCCTTAACAATATTCATCTGTTTTTCTCCTTTAATGTGGTGGGGGAGTTAACTCTTTTGGCAATTCCCATATAGTTGAAATCACCAACTTTCCATATTTTTTTTCAAGCAAAAATCCAATAACCATATCAGTCTTAATGTGATGCAAACTACCATGCTGTGTTGATAACAGCATGACACTCACTTGACGTGAGAGCGGATAGACAACACTATCCATTTTTATGGTATTTTTTCTTAAATCCACAGCCTGTATCACAGCTTTTTGTGGAATAGTTTTCGGATAAAATCCTGGCAATAATTGCTCAGAAAACCCAATCGAACTCAGCAAAAAAAGCCAAGTTACCAGTAATAATTTACTCATTATTTTGTTCATCTTTTGCATGGATATCTCCAAATTACTCAATAATTAGTTCGCGCCAAGACAAACGACCAGTTTTCAAATCTTCTGCTGTATTGGTGCCAATTACTGCAATACTTTTATCACTCAACTGTGTCACGCGTTTATTACCAATAAAAGAAGAATCAGCTGGGACAGCACCTTCAAAACGTGTTCCACTCACAATATTAGCATCGTCACTATTACCATTGACATTATCAAGCTGAGTAAATAATTGATCATTATTCAAATCAAAAATAATTCGATCTGGTCTGCTTCCAGTTTTTGGATTAATCGCGAGTTGAAATCCTCCTGGACTTGCAGCACAACTATTAGGATCTTTGGGCAACACAGAATTCACAAACAACACGCCACCTCGTAATTGCAAATTACGAATCGCACGTTCACCAGGAAATTCGACTGCCCCTCCTCCTGCTGTTGGAACATTTAAATCAATCAACCAACCTTTTTTTTGATTCCACTTAATTGCATTGTTTGAAAGTGTTCTAACAACATAACCTGCAATCTGATCTGGCTGATTTTCAAATTCTTGCTCAACGAGATCTGATCGAGTCGCTAATGGATTTGATGATAAGTCGTCCCATATACCATAAATTGATTGAATATCAGTGGAGACAGCGTCTTTATTCGTCAGCCAACTTCCAGTTGCTGCAACAACAATAAAACCATTTTTTTCAGGATGCTTAATCACAATAGGCTGTGTGGTAATTGGCTGAGCAGATGCATCTGGACCTATTGCGCTAAAAAGCACTTTTTTGCTAGCAGATTGACTCCATTGACTGCTATTTGACGCCGATAAATCAAAGCGATATAAATTGCCTTGATAATCTCCCGCATAAATATAATCAACTGTTCCATTACCATCACTATCGATTGCTCTGGGCGTTGCAAGTGCATTCGGAGTTGATCCATCGCTACTTTGCGCTTTGCCAATTCCCGTATCAATTTTAATGAAATCTCCGGCTGACCAAGAACCGTCTACGCCACCTTCTAGCCAGACAATGTACAACACGGCATTACCTGCTACTGATGTGCTGTTGTACCCATTACCAAAAATAGCTGCCCATCGCTGTTGACCGTTATCCTCTGCATTAGTCATCACAATGCTTGGCTCACTAAAGCTAAACCCTAAATCGCTGTTATTAACGCCGCCGTCATCAACCTCTGAAAATTCCCATAGTACTTTTTTTGCAGCCTGACTTTCAGAAGAAAATGCAGCAGGATCCGTGACATCCAATGCAAAATAGCCTTTACCACC
>JAUIKI010000041.1 GCA_030430875.1 Gammaproteobacteria bacterium
CGCTATTTTATGCCTAAATAAATTAGCGCTATCTAAATGATGATATATTCTTTAATAGCTTTATTTACGTCTTTTAAAAAAATTGTCACAATATCCCTTTACCATCATAAAAATCAGTACAACTTTGAGGCCGTTGCAATTTCATTAAAAACAATTTGAGGACGCTATAACAAAACATTTAAATTTATACCCAGCAAGGACGCTAAGGAGTAACCATGCACGGATGTACCAATGCAAATTGGATAAAATTATTACAAATAATTGATCAATTCAACCAACAAGGAGGGCCCCAAGAAAAAGATTACCTCTATTTCAATACTCTGCTCAATGAAGTTCACCGTGCAATCAAGATAGGAAGCATTTCTGAAGAAGCAGTTTCTCAAATTCGCCACGCGCTTAAAGATGCACTATCAACAGAAACCATGCAAGGTCGTGGGCTACAAAAAAAATATGGCTATTCCGGCGACTTCGCCATCATTAATGACATACATCAACACACGATAACGCAAGTACCGCATTTACGCTCTTGGGATGAGTTTTTTCACGCACAAAGTGCGCCAAAAGCAGTTCGAAACCGGAAAGACTACTTTATTGAGTTCCTCGAAAAACAGATTTCACAAACCAATAAGCCAATCAGCTTATTAAACATAGCAAGTGGTCCCTGCCGAGATTTATATGAATTTTTTGAACGAAATCCTGAAGCAAAAATCTCTGTTGATTGTGTAGATACTGACCCTTTTTCTATCAATTATGCAAAATTGGTTTGCCAGAATTACTTAGACAAAGTTTCATTCCATCATTCAAATGCGTTCAAATTTAACACTACTTCTCGCTATGATTTAATTTGGAGTGCTGGTTTGTTCGACTATTTTGACAACAATGGCTTTATTGCGTTGTTGAAACATCTCACGCAATTTGCAAATCATTCAGCAAAAATTGTGATTGGAAACTTCTCAAAAGATAATCCATCACAAGCTTATATGGAGATTGTCGGAGATTGGTTTTTGCACTACCGTGATGCTGAAGAGTTGGCAAAACTAGCTCACCAAGTCGGTTACGACCCAAAAAGTATTTACGTAGAAAAGGAAGCAGAAGATCTTAATCTATTTTTACACATCACACACCTTGACTCTATGATGAAAACTGGCAGTGATTAATTTTTTGCAGGCAATAATTGCTCCACATCTCATTAATTGCCTGCAATCGCCATTGAATCAATCAAGATGGACCCTGTTTGAATATTACCTCGATAGTCAACATCACTGCCAACAGCGGTAATTTGTTTAAACATTTCAGCTAAGTTGCCTGCGATGGTGACGCCCTGCACTGGGTATTGAACTTCACCATTCTCAACCCAAAAACCAGCTGCACCACGGGAATAATCACCCGTAACAATATTAATACCATGCCCCATCAACTCAGTGACAATGAACCCTTTATGCATGTGCTTACATAAATTATCAAACGAAATCAAATTGGTTGCTTCCACCAACACATTGTGCACACCACCTGCATTACCAGTTGATTTCATCGCAAGTTTTCTCGCAGAGTAGCTACCTAGCAAATAACTATCTAGCACACCATTATGAATGAAATATTTTTTATACGTTGCAACACCTTCACTATCAAAGTTAGCACTCCCATGCCCTTTACGTAAATGGGGATTTTCAACAATAGAAATTTCTTCAGGAAGAATCTGTTTATGTAAATGCTTATTCAAAAATGAAGCGTTTTTATATAAATTACTACCACTAATCGCACTAATTAAATGATTGATTAAACCACTGGCAATCGGCGCACTGAACAATACAGGTGCGTGTTGTGTATTCAAGGGTTTAACGCCCAAACGACTGGCTGTTCTCTTCGCGCAAATCGCACCAATTTCTTGGGGAGGAAGTAAATCACTATAATCGCGAGCACTATCGTACCAATAATCTCTCTGCATCTCATCACCTTGCTTGGCAAGCACCATACAGCTCATACTATGGCGAGTACCAATCTGCGAACCAATGAATTGATGGCTATTACCATAGACTCGACATCCCTGATGAGAGCTTAGTGAAGCACCATCAGAATTTGTTATTTTTTCATGCTCTCTCGCTGCATTTTCACTACACTGCGCTAATTCAATAGCATCTTCTGTTGAAATAGGCCAAGGATGATAAAGATCAAGTTCAGGAAAATTATTCGCTATTAAATTTGCATCTGCAAGTCCAGCATAAGGATCAGGTGATGTAAATTTTGCGATATTACATGCTGCTTTAACTGCATCGTCCAACGCTGTTTTACTAAAATCATTTGTACTAGCAGAACCTTTAGACTGGTTGAAAAAAACCGTCACAGCAAATCCTTGATCACGATTAAACTCCAAAGTTTCAACATCACCCATACGCACATTAACCGAAAGGCCTTGATACCAGCTTGCACCAATTTCAGCTTCAGTTGCACCCAGTGATTTTGCTTTTTCCAATACATAGCTAACTAAATCTTTCAGTTCAGCTTCTTTGGCATGAATAACATTTTTATCTTCAAACAATTTTGGTGATTGATTCATAGTAAGTCATCATAATAAAATTTAATTTTTTTAAAAAAATGCACGCTTTCACAAAGACCAATATATCGCAATGTCTCCTAAACTAACTGGGCTAATTGCGTGCTGCGCCTTTTCTTTTAAACCTGCGTACCACCTACCGTGATTTCGTCAATTTTCAACGTTGGCTGACCAACACCAACTGGGACAGATTGACCATCCTTACCACATACGCCAACACCAGGATCAAGCTTTAAATCATTTCCAACCATTGAAATTTTTTGCATAACATCAGGACCACTACCAATTAACGTTGCACCTTTGACAGGACAATCAATTTTTCCGTCTCGAATTAAATAAGCCTCACTAGCTGAAAACACAAATTTACCTGAGGTAATATCAACCTGACCACCACCGAAATTCACCGCATAGATTCCTTTCTTCACAGACGCTATAATTTCTTCAGGATTGGATTGACCGGCTAACATAAAAGTGTTGGTCATTCTTGGCATTGGAAGATGTGCATAAGATTCACGACGACCATTACCCGTTGATGGCATTCCCATAAGTTTAGCATTCAATTTATCAAGCAAGTAACCAGTTAATCGACCATTTTCAATGAGTACAGTTTTTTGAGTCGGACAACCTTCGTCATCCACAGTAAGTGAACCACGTCGATCAGGCAACGTGCCATCATCAACCACAGTACACAACGGTGAGGCCACCATTTGCCCGAGTCGATTTGAGAATGCTGATGTTCCTTTGCGATTAAAATCACCTTCAAGACCATGGCCTACAGCTTCATGCAACAAAATTCCAGGCCAACCTGATCCCAGCACAACAGGCATTGGACCAGCCGGTGCTGGCTGCGCATCCAAATTAATCAATGCTTGACGAACTGCCTCTTTAGCATAATCTGATGCACGATCCTCATCTATAAAAAAATCAAAACCCACTCGACCACCACCACCTGCTGATGCACGTTCTCGCTTACCATTTTTTTCAGCAATCACGCTAACATTAAAACGCAATAATGGTCTCACATCAGCAACAAATGTCCCATCAGTTCCTGCAATCAATACAATATCATAAACACTTGCAAGCGTTGCTGTTACATGCGTAATCATTGTGCTTTCATTACGTGCAACTTGATCAACTTTTTGCAACAAAGCCACTTTAGATTTTTCATCGATGAAATCAAATGGATTTTTTATCATGTAGCGCATTGGTGGATTAGCTTTTTTCCAAGCTTTACAAACATTTTTGCCACCAACCCGCGCAATGGTTTGTGCAGCTGATGCAGCTTGCGTTAATGCTGGCATAATAAGCTCGTCAGAGTAGGCAAAACCAGTTTTTTCACCACTCATTGCTCGAATTCCAACACCGCTATCAACGCTATAAGATGCATCTTTAACAATGCCGTCTTCAAGCACCCAAGATTCATGATAACTATGTTGGAAATAAAGGTCCGCTGCATCAATTGATCGACTCAACATTGAATCCAATATACGCACAAGATCTTGATCAGTTAGATTCGCAGGCTCAAAAAACTGTTTTTTTGCAATACTCAATGGGGTAGACATAACATTTCACTCTTCAGGTAAATTAAGTTTACTTTCGTCTGTAACCGGTTCTTTTTCCTTAGCATTGATAACAGAAAGTGCTTCTATTGATGGCTCTTTCCAATTTCCGGTAACTGCGTATCGAACACTCGTAATTTTATTTAACACATCTTTAAATGGAGTTTTCTGTAAAAGTTTCTCTGTGAGAAAAAGAGCACCACCGACTTGAGGGGCTCCAACTAATGTAGCAGCAAGTGGAAAATTTCCAGTTAATGGCAAAATAACAAGCATCTCTTGATTTAACTCTTGAGTGACTAAATTAGTTTCCCCTGATAAATAAATTGTAGCAGAAGGCCCTTCAATTTTCAGAATATCACGAATTTCTAACATACCACCATTAATGTCTACAACACCACTAATACTGTCATAACTCAAACCTTTATCAGTTAAGTCAGAAAAATCCAAACGTAACCGTCTCAATAAAGTATTATTATTCAATACACCAAACACACGCAACAATGACGCAGCCGCTGAATCCACTTCATTAAACTGCCCATCGGACAATTGCATTTCAATCACGCCTGTGGCCTGTGTTAAATCAAAATTAATTGGCGATCCAGGCCAGCTTAATTGCGCATCAACTGTTGCATGTTTACTACTTACTGTTGGTTGCAATCCCCAATCGGTTAACACATCAGACACGTTGTCAGATTGAAAATATGATGTCATGCTCGACTGATGTTTTTCACCTTTTTTGGTCCAATAAATAGCACTTTCAATTGTTAAATGTTTAGCTTTAGCTCGAATATCTTCTATAAATAATCCAGGTTTATCACCATCTTTTGTTGAGCGAACCTTAAAAGCACATTGACCTAAATCATCATCATTTAAAAACAAATTTTTCGTTGAAAAATTGGCAGATGGGAACGTCATTGGATCAATATGCATCAATGGATCAGCTGATTTGTCTTCACTCGTTGTCAAAAATAAGTAGTCCAAATCAATTTCATGTGCTTCGATATTATTTTTAAACCATTTTATTCTACCACTCAACATCGGCGTATTAGCTTTAACATGCCAGTAATTAATCTCTTGATTGGCATCGATATCAACATCATGAAACACTTGCTCATGGAATTTCAACTCATCAATTTTAACTTGAATTTTCTTAATATCATTATTTGTTTTTTCAGAATCCACTTGTAATTTTGCAAACACTTTCTCCCAAGATTGCACATCAAATGTAGGCAAATGGCCTAAAATAACTATGCCATTTTTATGCTCAAAATCTTTAACTTCTCCACCAAATTTAACTGAGGCTCTTGAGAAACTATTTTCATTAATTTCGAACAAAGCATGTAAATATTTATTGTAAGAAACAGATAATTTTCTTGGCTTATTTTTCAATGACAGACTAATTTTTATCGGCTTTTCTTGCTTTGCAGTTTTTCCAAGCCCATCTGGCAATTCAAGTTTGATACCTCGCAAATTCGATGTAAAAACAATATTACTTTTAAATCGTTTAGAATCAGGAATAATCGGAAAACCAATGCTTGCTTTATAAGCAGACTCCCCGGAAATTAATGATAAATAATTTGGCTCAACCCATTGAGATAAATTTTCAGATGGAAGCCTACTTTTCACAATAACTTGAGAGTCATAAACAGCTTGTTGATTTGAATTTAATATATCAATAGAAGCAACTTGATTGAAAATCTCTGCATCTAATTTTGCGTTTATTCCAAGACGACTATGATAGTTGAAATCACCAGAAATTTTAGAGATTTTTAAAGGAATCTCCAACAACATTAAATTAGAATTTTGTATTTTTGCATTGACATCAACAACGGGGATATCTTTTGATTTAAGAGGTAAGTCAATACGAATTTTTGACGCCATATCACCATCAATTTTCCATTTAGCAACGACATTTCCTGCGTGCTTTTTCAATGGCGATTCTTTTAATAAAGTGATCACGTCGTCCATCGGACCAACCGCATTAGAAACCACTAATAAATTATTATTTTTCTCCAAAGTAACTTGTGTATCAGTCAATGTTGACTTAAGGATGGTTGCTTGACTAACATTGACAGAAACATGAGGGAGATTGATATCAATCAAGGCATCAGCATGGTTAATTTCAGGCCACGATGGTTGATAGGCAAATGTGGCATCATTAACATCAAAAAACATGGCAATAGTTTTTTCATTGCTTTTAGAATCTTTACTGATTAAACCATGGTAAATAAATCCACCTTGTTGAACTTTTCCTTTTTTGATAGAGCTAGTCAGCCAGCTTCTTAACTTTGGATCAATTTTTTTTGGCAGGTAATCTGGTGTATTTT
Source organism: Gammaproteobacteria bacterium (assembly GCA_030430875.1). Lineage (GTDB taxonomy): Bacteria > Pseudomonadota > Gammaproteobacteria > Pseudomonadales > JAUIKI01 > JAUIKI01. The sequence continues at coordinate 6,438 of JAUIKI010000041.1, forward strand.
TTGCATCAACATTTTGCAGCCCAATCTCTAGTGTAAGATTATCATCATCACCATGTCGATCAATGGCCAATGAAAATTTCCCATAAATATCACCGACATCTCCTGCTAATTTCAACACATTACTTTTGACATTCACCATATCATTATCAATTGTCCAAGAAATGCGACCATTTGCCAATTGATACTGCCAAGCAGTTGGAAATATTTTTGGGAAATGCAACGTTAAATCATCCGTGTCTAGCTCAATAAAACCTTGATTGTTTATGATTTGAATAAACCCACTCACACCTTTTCCAGCAGGAGTGTTTTTCCAAGCTGACATTTCAATATTTTCCAAGTTAGCAATGGCAGAATACCTTGGTGTAGAATCATCATCTTCAGCCACATACGACACATGAATATTTTTCAGCATCCCTTTTGGGTCAAAACTTTGCAGCATGTTTGTCGCTTTTTCAGGAAGTGAGCCAGATGCAAGCAATATTTTTTTCAAAATTGCTAAGTCTAGCGTGTCGATGGCAAGCAAATAATTTGGATTACTCTGTAATTGTTTGATGGAAAGCTGGAGATTTTCCACTGAAAATTTTTCTGACTGATCAGCAATTTTTTGAACAAATTGCAAATCATTTATCATTAACTTCACACCCATCAACTCATCGACATCCCAAGAAAATTGCACTGCAAAATCACTCACCACGGGTAATTTTTTAGTTGCTATCCATTGAAATTCTGGAATTTCAATGCGTCCTTTCAGTGATGACAGTTGATTATCAGTCCACGTTCCCCAAATTTGGCTAGCACCAATTGTTAATGCTTCTATGCCAAGTTTTTCTTGAAAAGAACTTAGCTGAACTAATGCAGAATCAAGTTGCAGCTCAGAAACACCAACATAAAAATCAATGTCACAATTTTTCAAATCAAAAGGTGATCCAACAATCTGCGCACTAAATATTAAGGGTTTTTTTACGTCGTCAAAACTGATTTTTCCTGATAGATGATAATAATCAGTGGTTTTATTTTTTTTGATGAGTCCATCAAATTCTTCAATTTTTTGTTCCGGTTTTTCAAATGGCTTGAAGACAATTGAGGCATTGTTTAAATAAATTTGGTGCTGTGCCAAAATATGCTCAATTGCATTGGATGAATTGTTTTGATGAGTTGTTTGTAATCCAGGCACGCTCCAATTTTTGTTTTCATCTTCAACTAAAATAATCTGCAGCCCATTTATGACAAAATCATCAAAAATTAGTGCTCGATTGAATAAAGAGCTAAATAAATTGAGTCTTACAAACGCACTTTCAACCTGAAATGTTGCTTCCTCAGCAAGCTCGGGATTCATCAATTGAATATGTTGAATGTTAACGTTAGGGCTAAGCCCTGACCAAGACCCCTCTATTGAGTCGATGGTAATTGGCACATCCAATTGCTTATGCAATGCAGCGACAATCTTGTCTCTATCAACTAATTTTGGCAGCATAATGCGGCCCATAGTTGATATGATCGCTATGAGAATCAGCAGAATTAACGCAAAATAGCCCGTTTTCTTAGCAAAACCATGCAAAACTTTCATTGTTAAATAAAATTTATCTCATCGTGAGGTTTGGACCATTAATTCTAATGATAATTGCGAAAGATTGTCGATAACATTCAAATTTACCGACACCCAAGCGCTAAAATCGTGACCACAAAACAGTGGATCCAAATATCCATCCGCATCAAGTGCTGAAGTTTATTGCAATCGAGAGAGCTTGCCAATGAAAGAGTCGAGACCTTTGCAAGAAATAAGATATAAAAGAGCGCTTACTTCGGTTTCAATCTCTCAAACACATAACTCGGAATCTCACTTTCTCGCTTGTGTTTTTTCATGAGATCAACATAATTTTGGTAATCTTGCTGGTAATAGTTATTACTGATAAACATCGTATCAGCTAGTGTCAGATGAGCCGCTGTATTCTCTGGATCGTAAGCAATAATTTGCTCTAATAACATCGTTGCTTTTTTGGGATATAACAGATGAATCCAACGGGCCAGATCATGTAGCATCAAACTGTTTTCTGATTGTTGCTTTAACATCATGTCGGGATAGAACCCAGATGATTCTGTCCCATCGCCAAGCTTTATCCTGTCATTACTATAACTTAAAACGAAACTGGGCGTATCTTCATCAAAGATACAGCGATAGTTTTAAGTGCACCGTGTGCCATCACAAGAGCATCGTGAGCAGCTAGTGACTCGAATTTATTTGGGGCAGATAT
>JAUIKI010000042.1 GCA_030430875.1 Gammaproteobacteria bacterium
ATTGCTGGGTATTTTTCACTGGTGTCAGCCGGAGAGCTCAAATATGCCGCAAGATCACCGACAGGTGAGGGGTAGCTCACAACCCGCATAAAATCACCAGGTGGTTTTTCCACAGGAATATTTTCTGATGATTGATGAATGAGAGTTGTGGTGAAATTTTTACGTTCTTCCATGAATGAGGTTTGTGATTGAGTTGATGAATCACATGAAACGAGTAGGCACGAGATTAAAAAAAAGATAATGATATATGTTTTATTCGCATAGTTAATATTCATGTTGTCTCCATAAGTAAGTTTTAATACTACTAATCTATTTTGCAAGCGGTGTGATGAAATCACTGGGTTTTAATGCAAGTACATCGACGTTGAGCGATTCAAGAACTTTTTCTGCCGTATTACCAATGAGTACACCAGGAATTCCAGTTCTGGCAATGGTCCCCATTACCACAAGATTAATTCTTTGCTCCTGCACAATTGCAGAAACTACGTCTTCAGCAGATCCTTCGCGCACATAAATATGGTCTTCGGCAATGCCATGTTTTTCTACTAATTTTAACGTGCGTTTTTTGTGTGATTGAGCAATACTTTTTTGCACATTGGCGACAGAGACAGTTTCAGTTACCATGGGTAAAATATTAGGGGCTGTTGGAAAAGCATTGGCAACAAACATTTTGGCTTGAAATGTTTTAGCTAAGTAAAAGGCACTATCTAAAATTATTTCATTCAAAACTGCGTGATTATAATCTGGCGAAACTGCATCAATGGCAGCAAGGATTCGACCTTTCTTATAATCATCCGTTGATTTGACTAAGAGAACAGGAGTGGGGCATTTTCGTAGCAGGCTCCAATCAGTTGGTGTGAACAAAATGCGTTTTAATAATGAATGTTCATGAGTGGATTTTAATACAAGATCACATCTTTCATGCAGTGCAGCAAAAATTACCGCTTCGTATAAACGATGATGCCAGCGAATAGTGGTGGTGATATCAACTCCCTGATTTTTAAATGGCTGGATCATTTCATCAAGCCATTGTTGCTTTAGGGCAATCGCAGTTTTCTTTATGTCAGCTAAATAATTATTTTCGACAGCATCACCGGAGTCAGAAACTTTTTCATAATGGCAAAGTAGCGCTAAGATTGAAGCGCCAGTTGCTGTTGCTATGCCAACAGCTTTTTCCAACGCTGCTTGTTTGATGTTATCGGGGTCAATGACAACTAGTAACTTGTTAATAGATTGCATGATGGCTCCTTTACTTATTGCCTTTTATTGCAAAGATCTCAGGTTTTATTGTAAGTTGTTCAGCGAAATTTGCAGGAAATTTAATAAAATAGGTGAAATTATTGCCTATAAAACAGTCGATTGTTGTTTGAGAAGAGCGTGAGATCAATTTTTCCTTGGTAGGTTTAGTGTTCTAGTAAATTTATAACCCAAATAAACAGCTGAAACCCAGAAAACGCAACAGTGACTACAAATGCAAGCATGGGGAAGCAGTCAGGTAAAGAAAATGTTTTAATTGGCACTTTTTGATGTTTTTTGATGCGCCATAAGGCTAAGTTAACGAGTGCAAAAATCACTAAGATTAATGAGCTGGTTACACTTGCAAGAGCCTCTATTGGTAAGGCTAATGCAAAAACGGTAGTAATTAATACCACAATAATAGTAGCTGTGATGGGTGTTTGCGTTTTAGGGTGGATATAGGTTAAAAAATTAGGCAGCCAGCTGTTTTTTCCCATACCGTAAAGAATTCTTGCAGCCATGATGAATTGAATTAATATTCCGTTAACGATAGCAAACATGCTGATGAAACTGATAATCAGTGGGCTGCTTTGTGTTGCGGTTTCGTAGACTGCTGCAAGTGGTGCAGCACTGGTGCTGAGCTCTGTGGGGGTAAGTGTTGTGACAGCAACAAGGCTAATTAAGGCATATAACACTGTTGACAGAACAAGAGCCAACAAAATGGCTATTGGTAGGTTGCGTTCAGGCTTTTTAACTTCTTCAGCAACATTTACCATGTCTTCAAAGCCAATATAAGCATAAAAAGCGAGAAATGCTCCTGACATAATGCCGCTGATTTCTGCAAAACTGGGAATCAAATTGATTGTGGAAATTTTTGCTGGAATGGTGGCTAGATTTTCACGCCCTGCCCAAATTACCAATAATAGACCAAAGATTTCCACCAGAGTTAATGTTGCTGCGATGGTTACGGATTGTTTGATACTCCAAGTGCTGATTAATCCAAGTAGAAACAGCACGCTCAATATAATGATCCAATCGGGTAGATTAATGAAAATTTGCAAATAGCCAACGAACCCACGTGAGATGGTTGCTGCTGATACAATGCCAGCTAATACAATCAGAATACCAACAAGCGTTGATAACCAGTTCTGGTTAAAACCTTTGTTGAGGTAGACAGCTTCTCCAGCACTTTCAGGATAACGTGCTGATAGTTCAGCGTAAGAAAAAGCGGTAAAAGCAGCTATAAAAGCGGCAATTACAAATGAAAGAGGGGTGAAGTAGCCAGCATGTCCAGAAACTTTGCCAACCAATACATAAATACCTGCGCCAAGAATATTACCTAAACCATAAAAAGTAATTAGAGTTAACGATAAACTTCGTTTGAGTGATGGTGGTTTGTTGATATTCATGGTTGATTGATTGCGCTTTCTATAACTGCACCTCCAAGGCAAATATCTTCTTGATAAAATACGGCAAACTGGCCAGGCGTAACAGATCGTTGGGGTGATGAGAAACTCACAATTAACCCGTCGTTATTTTTGGTTAACTCACAGGCTTGATCCATTTGACGGTAACGAATTTTTGCAGTACATGAATAGGGGAAGTTCGTGGGTGTATTGCAGATCCAGTGAGGGGGTTCGGTTTGTAATGCCGATTGATACAGTGCTGGGTTTTCTGAGCCCTGTGCAACAATAAGCGTATTATTTTTTTGACTTTTGCTTACAATATACCAGGGTTCTTCTGAATAATTTTTTAATCCGCCAATATTTAAACCATGACGTTGTCCAATGGTGTAATAAGCGATGCCGTCATGCTTACCAATTTTTTCACCATGTAATGTTTCAATTGGTCCAGGTGCTTTAGGTACATAGCGTGCTAGAAAATCTTTAAAGCGTCTTTCGCCGATGAAGCAAATGCCTGTGCTGTCTTTTTTGTTATGAATAGCAAATTCCTCGCTAGAAGCAATTTTTCGCACTTCAGTTTTTTGAAGTTCACCTAGAGGGAAGACTGCTTGACTGAGTTGAGCTTCAGTTAATGCATGTAAAAAATAGCTTTGATCTTTAGATTGATCCAATCCTTTGAGCAAGTGCGTTTTTTCATTGATGGTTGCTATTCTGGCATAATGTCCTGTAGCAATTTTGTCAGCACCTAATGATTTGGCATAATCTAGAAAAACTTGAAACTTAATTTCACGATTGCATAATATGTCAGGATTTGGCGTTCGCCCTTGCTTATATTCCTGCAAGAAATAGTCAAATACCTGATCCCAATATTCAGCAGCAAAATTAGCAACATGTAATTTTATATTTAGTTTAGCGCAAACTTGTTTAGCATCTTCAAGATCTTGTTTTGCCGTGCAATAGTCGGAGCCATCATCTTCATCCCAATTTTTCATGAAGAGGCCTTCGATATGATGACCTTGGTTTTTTAACAGCAGTGCAGCAACTGAGGAATCAACTCCTCCTGACATGCCAACAATGATGTGGATTTTTTTTGTCATTTAGCGTAAATCAGCAAGAAAAGTTAGGGGGAATGATTGCCCTGACAAGTAGTCATCAATGCATCTTTTTACCAGAATGCTTCGATGATTTGTCAAATTTTCATTTATCTCTTCAAGTGTCAGCCAGTGAACTTGCTTAATTTCAGGCGATAGTTTAAATGTGTGGTTTTCTCTAATCGGTTTTGCGATGAAACAAGTGCGATGATAGGTCAAATTTTCAGTATCACCATTGTTGATATAGATTCCTGATAGGGCTGTAAGCTCAACTTCCCAGCCAGTTTCTTCAAGTGTTTCCCTTTTTGCAGCAGAAAAAACTGATTCGCCAGGCTCAATGTGGCCAGCAGGCTGGTTGAATACGGTTCCTTTGCGGTCTATGACTGACTCTTCAACAATTAAAAAACGGTTGTTTTTCCGAACGATAGTTGCCACTGTCATTCGGGGTGTCCAAAGCAATGTTGGCATCAGATTAATTTCATTTAATTAAGGATAAAAATTCTTCACGTGTGCTTGCGTTGGATCGAAAACTACCCAGCATAGCAGAGGTTTTCATGATCGAGTTTTGTTTTTCAACGCCTCGCATCATCATGCATAAGTGTTTTGCTTCGATGATGACGCCAACACCCAGGCCATCAGTGACACGCAAAATGGTTTCAGCAATTTGGCGGGTTAATGTTTCTTGAATTTGCAGTCGACGCGAAAACATATCAACAATACGTGCAATTTTAGAAAGCCCCAGTACTTTGCCATTAGGAATATAGGCAACATGGCATCGACCAATAAAGGGAAGTAAATGGTGTTCGCAGAGTGAATATAATTCAATATCTTTGACCAAAACCATTTCGCTGCCTTCAGTAGGAAACAGTGCATTGTTGACAACTTCATCAATATTCTGCTTGTAACCTTTGGTCAAAAATTGAATTGCTTTGGCCGCGCGTTGCGGTGTGTCTTTCAATCCTGCTCGATTGATGTCTTCACCTATTTCAAGAATGATTTTTTCGAAAGCATTTTTCATAATGAAGTCCAAATTTTTTTCTCGTTGTCATTGTACGATAAAACTGTTGCGCATTGGAGATAATATTTATGACTATTTTGGGGGAGGTCTTTGTTGCCAAATAATATGATCAATTTCTTGTTTTTTTGCAAAATAGCGAGCCAGAATAAATAATAAATCAGAAAGCCGATTGAGATAAATTAAGCTATTTGAATTGATAGCATAGTTTTCCATCATGTTAACCAGCTGGCGTTCAGCGCGTCGACAAACTGATCGAGCAACATGCGTTTGGGCAATGAGTGGCGATCCACCGGGTAAAATAAAGTTTTCAAGGTGGGGGAGAGCTTGATTATAGTGTGAAATACACTCATCGAGAAAGTCAACGTGATGTTTTTCAATAATTGTTGCTTTATCAAGAGAAAGCTCTGCGCCAATATCGAATAGATCATGTTGAAAACGTATTATTAATTGTTTGATTGCATGTAATTTTTCGTTATCAATCTCAGTATGTAGTAAACCAAGATGGCTGTTGAGTTCATCTACATCACCGATAGCATGAATTTTCGGGTGATTTTTCATGAGTCTCTTTCCATCGGCAAGGCAGGTTGTGCCTTGATCACCTTGCTTGGTCGTGATTTTAGTCAATCTGTTTGCCATGATTAAAATTCCAGTTGTAGTGAGAGAGTATACTGTCTTTTAGGAGCTGGATAAAAAGCTGTTTCAGCATTTGGGAAAGGGTTGTAAGACTTTACTGCATAATTATTATAACTGGTGTTAAATAAATTATTAACACTGAACGATAGCGCTAGATTTTTGTGCTGGTAGTTAATTGTTGTATTGATAGTATCATAGCTTTGAACTGGGCTGAGTTGATTCAGATCATCGCTGCTTGCGAATTTATTGCTTGTGTGTTGCCATTGCAGCTGCCATTGAAGTTGTGAGTAGATTTGCCAATTGATAGACATATTTGTTCGATGTTTTGCATGCATTGGAATTTGTTTTCCTTTTGCTGTGCCGTCTGTAAATTCCGCATTCACGTGGCTATAACTTCCACCAACGCTTAGAGAATCGTTTATAGCATAATCAACAGAAACTGTTGATCCGAATCGTTTGGTGGGATCTAAATTTCGATTGGCAAAAAGTAATCCGTCGTAAGCAATTTCGTCATTCAGTTTGAGGTAGAAAAAATTAATGTTACTTGTAAGGTTATCCCATAAAAAATTTGCACCAATTTCATAGGATTGTCCTGTTTGGGTTTCTAATGGCTTTGTGATGCCAAATAGTTGTCCGATATGTTCATCTAATCGTGGAAAGCGAACGTTTCGATCAAAACGCGTATAGAAATCAAGATAGGATGACAGTTGATAAGTTATTCCAATCTCACCTAACCACTGTTGATCAGTGAATCGTTCACCATCTGGAAAGCTGAAGCTGTCATTGAATTGAGTTGATATGCTGATAAATCGTATGCCTGATTGTAACATTAATTTTTCTGTTAAATTGAGTGTATGCCGGGTGAAAAAACTTGCAGATGTTTGTTTCCCAGATTGAGTACCAAATAATGAGAAAAACTGATAATCGCTGTGATTTAACTCAAATCCATAATGAGTTATTGCGTTAAGGTCGGCATGCATTTCTCTCGTTGCTTGAGTGAGCAGGTGATAAGATTTTCGTTTTTGTTCGATAGGGGTTGTGAAATCACCCACTGAAAGTTTTCCTTGAATTGTCGCTGTTTGATAGCTGATGTCATTTTGGATGAGCCATTGTTGAAAAAGTAAATGTTTGCTGGTTAATTCTAGATGAGAGGTTTTGGATGAAACAAAGTCAGTAAGATTTTTTGATTGCTTTCGGTTCTCGTTAATATCATGTTGAAAAATAGCGCCGGGAAGTTCCAAGCTTTCATCAGAATGTTGAGCTGTTAACTGAATGTTATGATTATCAATCCCCCAGTTAAGTTGACCATTGATTAATGTGTTTTCAAGCCTGTTATGATTGCGATAATTATCTGTTTGAGTGTTTTCTAGTAAAAATTTTCCAGATAAATTAGACGCTAATGGGTTGGAAATGAAAATTGTTTGCCGAAGATAATCATGGCTTCCAATGGTTACGTTAAGTAGTTTCTGCGAAAATTGGGATTCAGTGATTATATTAATCACACCGCCAACTGCATTTTCTCCCCAAGCGACCCCGCCACTACCATTGTAAATTTCAATGCGTTCAATTTGACTAACAGAAATTTGATTTAAATTAACTCCTGCAATATCAAGAGGGTTATTTAAGCGTTTTCCATTGAGTAAAATTAACGTATTTTGTGAGGCATTGTCACCAAACCCTCGCATTCCAATGGTTACGCGACTACCATCACCGTAATCATCGCGCACTTGTAGTTGTGCGTATTGTTTTAGAATAGCAGCGACATTAGTGGAGCCACTTTTTTTGATGTCAGATTGGGTGATGATTTGGTTATGGCCGAGAAATGATGTGGTTTGATCTGTCAATGACGAGTTATGAATATAAATTGTCTCGATTGGGTTTGTATAAGCAATTTTTGGTGCTAGTAAAGAGAACGATAGCAATAATAGTAGCCGATGGACTTGCATTTTAATTGACTCAATTGGTTTGAAAAATGCGAGGGATTGCAAGAAAACATCGATGATTATGTTTTCAGTGATCGCCCGCCGCAATCCTGGGGTTGAAAAACCTAAGGCCGGTATCCGGGCTGACAACTATTCAGTGCTAAGAATATTTTTATCTGCACCACATGCAGGAATATTGTTAGCTAGTTGATCACCGTTGCGGGGGCAGCGTTGGCTTTGCGTTAAGCACACCAAACTTCCCGTTTAAAAGACAGGTTCTTCATCGCATGATGTCTCATGCGTTGTTAGCAGAAAAACTCTGAACTTTTTGACAAAACATGCAGAAAATATTACATAAATATCAATATATTTGCACGTTAAGCACCTTAAGCAAGCCGTACGATAAGCAAAAACACCATGAAGGTCAATATTTTTAGCTAATCTCATCAATGGCCAATGGTAGGAGCGCTGCCATGTCATTGGTATGGTTTTCTGTTGCATCGGCATTTTGAGAGGTAGGTAGATATATTGTAAAACTGTTGCCTTCATTTTCAAATGATGAAACTGTAATTGTCCCATTATGTTGTGATGTAATAATAAAATAGGCAATGGCAAGTTCAAGTCCACCACGTGCAGATGAGGACGTGAACGGGCTATAGAAAGGATCAAACACTTTGTTGAAATCTGATTTTGGAATATTAGTACCATTGTCTGAGATGATGATTTCAACTTGATCAGAAAGTTTGCGTGTTGCTATGGTGATCAGGCCTTCCTCTGGGTTATTTTGGTACTTTGCCTTAATTGCAATGCTCGCGTGGATCAATAGATTAATGAAAACTTGCTGAATATCATTGATGTTACACGAAATGGCGGGTAGTGTGGAGTCGTATTGTTTGTGTATGTGAACATATTTAAATAGATAGCCTATATCAGCTTCGAACGAATGACTGGCAATATCAATTGAGCTATCTAAAATCATATGGATACTATGTTCAACGTGATTTTGATAGTGTGGCTGACTAAATTGTACCAGTGTTGCAATAAGCTCAATGGCTTCTTTACCTGCTGATTTAATGTGATTTAATAAAGTTAAAATATCTCGGCTTTCCAGGTAATCTAGCATCTTGTTGAATGCAATTTGTTTTGATTTGGCAACTTCTTGATTGGTGGGTAGGTCTGGAGATAGAAAGCGTTCAATATGATGAGTGTTTTGAATCATATGACGTAATGGTTTATGTATTCGTTGTG
>JAUIKI010000305.1 GCA_030430875.1 Gammaproteobacteria bacterium
TGATTTGGCGTGTGATGGTGTGTAAAGGGTTCAGCGATGTCATGGGTTCTTGAAAAATCATCGAAATTTCATTGCCACGAATTTTTTGGAGTTTGTTTGCAGGCGTGTCTAGCAAATTCATTCCTTGATACAGTATTTTTCCAGAGAGTTTTACCTTTGAACTGGTGTGTTGAAGCAATCCTAAAATGCTTAATGCGGTGACTGACTTTCCAGAACCACTTTCACCAACAAGCGCAAACATTTCACCAGGTTGAATGGCAAATGTAATATGATCAACAATGTTAGGGTTTGTCTCATTTTGGCTGAATGAGACACTTAGGTCATTAATAAAAAGAAGTGGGGTTGTATTAGCCATATTATTTTTTAGCATCAAATGAATCACGAGCAGCTTCGCCGATAAATACCAATAGGGCAAGCATGATTGATAAGGTGAAAAATGCGGATAATCCTAGCCATGGTGCTTGCAAATTAGTTTTTGCTTGTGCAACTAGCTCACCCAGTGATGGTGAACCCGGTGGTAAACCAAACCCTAGAAAATCGAGTGCAGTCAATGTGCCAATTGCTGAGACTAAAATAAAGGGTAATAAAGTGATAGCGGCAACGAGTGTGTTGGGGAAAATATGTTTAAACATCACCACAAGATTGCGCTGCCCCAATGCTCTTGCAGCCAATACATATTCAAAATTTCTGGCTTTTAAAAATTCAGCACGAATATAGTCAACCAAGCTCATCCAGCTGAAAAGTAGCATAATGCCCAGTAGCCACCAAAAGTTGGGTTGGATAATGCTTGAAAGGATAATTAATAAAAATAACACGGGTAAACCAGACCAAATTTCGATGAAGCGTTGACCCAGCAAGTCAATTTTTCCACCATAATAGCCTTGAATTGCCCCAAAGAATATACCAATCACAGTGCTAATGATGGTAAGGGTGAGGCCAAACAATAATGAAATTCGGAATCCATAAATTAATCGCGCAACGACATCTCGACCTTCGTCATCAGTTCCCAACCAATTATTGACTGAAGGAGGGGATGGAGCAGGTACAGATAAGTCATAGATAATTGTGTCGTAGTGAAATGGAATGATTGGCCAAATTTGCCAGCCATTTTCTTGAATTTGTTCTTGAATAAAAGGGTCACGATAATCTGTCGATGTTTCAAAATAACCGCCAAACATCGTTTCAGGATAGTCATTGAAAGTCGGAAAGTAGTAGGCGTTTTCATAGTTGATGATGATGGGTTTATCATTGGCAATAAATTCTGCAAATAAGCAGATGATGCATAAAAAAATAAATAGCCAAAGAGAAAAGAAGCCTCGTTTATTGGCTTTGAAATTTTGCCAGCGGCGTTGATTGAGAGGATTTAATGCCATGTTTATGCTTCTCTGCTTGTAAAATCAATACGTGGATCAATTAACACTAAGGTAACATCGCTGATTAGTTTGAGTATCAATCCGAGCAGTGTGAAGATATATAAGCTTGAAAAGATGACGGGGTAATCACGGCTAATTGCTGATTCAAACGCTAATAACCCTAGTCCATCTAATGAAAAAATAACTTCAATCAAGAGTGAGCCTGTGAAAAAAATACCAACG
>JAUIKI010000043.1 GCA_030430875.1 Gammaproteobacteria bacterium
GTTTTCTTCAGATAGAATCAAACGCAACTGCGCTTCTCTTTGTAAGTTGATTTCGTTTCTAGCAGATAACTCCGACAAATATTTGTCGGTATTCATCAATAGTTCTTTGCTGTCACCGGTGAATTGGGAGGGCCTTATACTGTCGCCAATGGGTGTGTATTTAAATACAAAAAAGAAAAGTGCTCCAAAAAACGTGAATACAATACTTGAAATCATCAGTAAATTCAATAGGTTGAGCTTAACATAGCTCTTCTCTCTCTGTTTACTGACAGGCTTCACACTCTGGATCATCAATTGCACACGCCTTTGGCGCAGATGTTGCTGAAACCGCATTAAGTGCGCCATCGCTAATGGTGGATTTTTCAGCGCTAGTAGCACCAAGCGACCGCAAATAATAGGTTGTTTTCAACCCAAGCAACCACGCCATACGATAGGTTACATCCAGTTTTTTACCTGACGGTTCATTAATATAAATGTTTAACGATTGAGCCTGATCAATCCATTTTTGTCGGCGGCTAGCCGCTTCTACCAACCATCTTGGCTCAATTTCAAACGCTGTTGCATAAACTGCTTTAAGATCTTCTGGAATACGGGCAATTTTTTGCACGCTACCATCGTAGTACTTGAGGTCGTTTACCATAACTGTATCCCACAAACCACGTGCTTTTAAATCACGCACTAAATATGGGTTAATAACAGTAAATTCCCCAGAAAGGTTCGACTTAACATAAAGATTTTGATAAGTTGGCTCAATAGATTGTGTAACACCAGAAATATTCGCAATTGTGGCCGTTGGCGCTATCGCCATCACATTAGAATTACGCATCCCCTTGGTTTTTACCGCCTCACGAAGACTGTTCCAATCTAGGCTTTGGGTTAAATCGAGCTGTAAATATTTTTCGCCTCGCTGTTCGGCTACCGCTTTCAAGGAATCAATCGGCAAAACACCTCGGCTCCACAGCGAACCCTCATAGCTTGAATAACTACCCCTCTCTTCAGCTAATTTGGACGATGCCTGGATGGAAAAATAACTCAACGCCTCCATAGACTTATCTGCAAAATCAACTGCAGCTTTGCTGCCATATGAAATATTTTGAGTGTAAAGCGCATCCTGAAAACCCATCATTCCCAAACCAATTGGTCGATGCTGTAAATTAGAGCGACGCGCCTGTGGAACAGCATAGTAGTTAATATCAATAACGTTATCTAACATACGAATGGCAACATTAACGGTTTTTTCAAGCTTACTAACGTCGACCCCCTCTTCACTGACGTGATTAGCAAGATTAATTGATCCCAAGTTGCACACTGCAATTTCATCTTCAGAGGTATTGAGGGTGATTTCTGTGCATAAATTAGATGAATGGACAACCCCAACATGCTGTTGTGGCGAGCGAAGATTACAAACATCTTTGAAAGTAATCCAAGGATGACCGGTCTCGAACAACATTGATAACAGCTTACGCCACAGGTCTTTGGCTTCAACCGTTTTATACAGGGTGATTTTACCCTCTTCTGCCATTTGCTCATATTGAGCGTAGCGCTCCTCAAATGCGCGACCATACAAATCATGTAAATCAGGCACATCATTAGGGGAAAATAATGTCCATGGCTTGTCTTCAAAAACACGCTTCATGAATAAATCAGGGACCCAGGCTGCTGTGTTCATATCATGGGTTCGACGACGATCATCGCCAGTATTTTTACGTAATTCCAAAAACTCTTCTATATCTAAATGCCAAGTTTCAAGATAGGCACACACAGCACCTTTACGCTTACCGCCTTGATTAACAGCAACCGCTGTATCATTCACAACTTTTAAAAATGGCACAATACCCTGAGACTTACCATTTGTTCCCTTAATCTGAGCGCCTAATGCTCGAACCGGCGTCCAATCGTTACCTAAGCCACCAGCCCACTTAGAAAGCATGGCGTTATCACGCATAGCGTTGTAGATACCGAATAGATCGTCTGGAACCGTTGTTAAATAGCAAGACGATAATTGTGATCGTAGCGTCCCTGAATTGAACAATGTCGGCGTTGAACTAACATAATCGAAAGACGAAAGGGTGTTATAGAAAGTAATTGCCCAATCATTTTTGTTTTCTTCTTCAATAGCAAGCCCCATTGCAACCCGCATAAAGAAAATTTGTGGCAATTCAAAACGAACTCCATTGCTGTGAATAAAATAACGGTCATAAAGCGTTTGTAGACCTAAATAGGTAAAATTGAGGTCATTGTCTGACTTAATTGCAGCACCCAGCCTATCAAGATCAAAATCCAACAACGCAGGTGACAACAACTCAAGCTCAACCGCTTTAGCTATATAAACATTGAGCGCCTGGGGATATACCTGGATCATATCTGAATGAGTTGCATCACAAGCAAGACCTAGAAACTCAAGACCTTCAGCACGCAGCTTATCAAGTAAAAGTCTTGCTGTTACATACGAATAATTTGGCTCTTCTTCAACCTTGGTTCTCGCAGCCATGATAAGCGATGTGTTCACATCAGACATTGAAACACCATCATAAAGATTTTTTAGCGTATCTTCGATTATTTTTTCCGCGCTGGTGTCCTTTAAGCCAACACATGATTCATTAACAACACGCACTAAGCGGTTAATATCTAACGGCAACGTGACCCCATCAGGGTGAGTCACCTGGATTTGTATTTTTCTCTGTATCTGATTAGCTTCTTCTTGGTTTTTTTCTCGAAGCTTTCGGTGCTCTTCTCGATACAAAACATAATCTCGCGCCACTTTATGTTCACCGCCGCGCATCAATGCCAGCTCAACTTGATCCTGAACATCTTCAATATGAATTGTTCCGCCTGAAGGCATGCGGCGCTCAAAAATAGCAGTAACCTGCAAAACCAACCGATCAACGGTCTCATGAATACGATTAGAGGCTGCTGCGATGCCACCTTCTACGGCCAAAAACGCCTTAGTCATAGCAACAGAAATTTTACTTTCATCATAGGGAACAACCGCTCCATTGCGCTTAATAACACGAATTTGGCCTGGGGCAGTTGACATTAAATCGGCATAATCAGCAGATTTTTTTTCGACCACAACATCGCTTTGTTCTGGTGATTGCGTTAAATTTTCAATGCTGGATGTGGGTCGCATAGAGCCTGCCTCGTAGTAATCAGTTTTTTAAAAACTTGCTTGTGATATGACTTGAAAATTTCAAAATGATGACAATTTTTTTTGTCGCGATTGCCGAAACATCATAACAGTTCCCGCCCAAAAGTCGATAGCAAATTACAAAAACTCACCAAGAGTTTTCGCAAAATATTTACTTGTTTTACTCAAAAACTGTGGATATCTTTTTGATAAGCTGTCGATAAATAAAAATGAAAAAGTTATCCACTGAGACCAACCCTGAAAACACCAGAGTTATCCACACATTAACCTATTGAGTTATATAAAATAAAGCAGCTTTCTAGTGCCATTCTTGCTACTATAATAATAATAAAACTACTTTATATATTAATATTAACTAATGAATACATTGATTTCCAACGTTGTTTCAATTTGTGAATTAGCTGGCGAATCCATTCTTGAATTTTACGCAAAGCCGAGTGACTGGGATGTGCGTACCAAGTCTGATAATTCCCCCGTGACTAGGGCTGATTTGAAATCAAGCGAGATTATCACCACAAAACTTTTAGAGTTAACTCCTGGAATTCCTGTTCTTTCCGAGGAAAGTGAGATGGTTGATTATGTAAGGCGACAGCACTGGGAGCGCTATTGGTTAATTGACCCGCTTGATGGCACAAAAGAGTTTATTGAAAAGACTGATGAGTTTACAATCAATGTTGCTCTGATTGAAAATAAAAAACCTATTTTAGGGGTGGTTTCTGTCCCCGCAAAAGGGCAGGTATTTTGGGGTAGCACATCTGGGGGTGTGCGAAAAAAAAGCAACGGAATTATCCAGGAGATCAAAACAAAACCTCTCTCTCAGAAATCATCTTTTGACCCTTTAATTGTCGTTGCAAGCAGACGACACAACCTTGAAAATTTAAGTGATTGTTTGAACAAGCTTCAGCATAAATTTGATAATATTGTGAAAGAATCTGTTGGTAGTGCTTTGAAAATTTGTCGGATTGCGGAAGGAACTGCGGATATTTATCCCCGGTTTGGCCCAACGTCAGAATGGGACACAGCAGCAGGCGATGCGATTTTATTTGCAGCAGGTGGGCAAATTATGTCGATGGATTTTATGCCTCTGATTTACAATAAAAAATCAATTCTTAATCCATCTTTTTTTGCTGTTGGAGACCGTGACTTTGACTGGAAAATAGCATTGAAATGAGTATGATTGAAGGGATGACAGCCTATGGTCGTGCGCAAAAACGTTTTGATTGGGGTGATATTTTATGGGAGTTGCGTTCCGTTAATTATCGTTATTTTGATGTCGTATTTCGAACAGACCAAAATTTGGGAGTTTTGGAATCTACTCTGCGTCAAAAGCTAGCTGATAATATTTCCAGAGGTAGAGTTGATGCTTTATTGTCTGTTTCGATCAATGAAAACTGTGATAAATCATTTCGTCTTGATGTCCCTCTTGTAAAACAGCTTACAAAAGCTGCCTGTCAACTTACAGCTGAGGTTGATTTAGATGGAAAACTGAAGCTAAAAGATCTTCTGATGTGGCCGGGCGTATTAGAAATTAATTCATTTGATTTGTCGACGGCTTATGCTGATGTTGAAAAAGTTTTTGAAGAAGCTCTTGTGGATTTCAAGGGTCATCGTTTACGCGAAGGCAGTAAGCTTAAAGAGATCATTGAGGAGCGTTTGGGTTTGATGCTAGAGAAACTGTCTAGCGTAAAATTAGATCATGATCAAATCAAACAGACACAGTTTTCGCGTTTAAAAAGGCGGCTGGCTGAATTATTGGGAGAGGTTGCTATTGATTATAATAGATTAAACCAGGAGGTTGTTTTTTTGCTACAAAAAATGGATATTGAAGAAGAAATTGATCGAATTAATCTGCACGTTGACGAAGTAAAACATACGTTGCTACAGCCTGATCCTGTTGGTAGGCGGCTTGATTTTTTGATGCAAGAATTGAACCGAGAGGTGAACACGCTGGCAGCGAAATCGCAAACTCACGAGCTTAGCCAGCTTTCCATTGATCTAAAAGTCTTTGTTGAGCAAATGCGTGAACAGGTACAAAATATCGCTTGATTTTAAAAAAATTAGCGATATTTTCTTTTTAATGAAACGATTTTTTATCAGAAAATAGCTATAGATTCTGAGAAATTTACAAATGGTTCGTGTTGAAAATTTTAGCTAAAAACTAAAAATAATAATTTAATTTTTTAGCCTAATGTTAGTCAGTTTTTTCTAATTTTGAATAATCTTTTCGTAGAATATCTCGCCAAGCATTTGGGGAAAACAATCCTTCATGATGGAAGAAAACCAACTGGGAAAAGCGCTGGAAACTTTTTTTGGATAAAACCCAATTATAGAGTTTATTTGATGGGGAAAAGTGATTGAAGCTAAAACGCATTAGGCGTTTGAATCGATAACTTGGTAGCTCATTTTGAAGAATATTTTGTGGCAATGGTCCCGCTTGTTTTAAATAATTAAACGTTAAATCGGCGAGTCTTTCTCCTAGCTCAATAGCAGGGTGAATTCCGCCAGCGGTTAGTGGTGAAACCATGCCTGCTGCATCGCCAAGCAGGCAAACGTTTCCGCAAGCAAATGGTTTGCTGATGCCGCCTGATGGAATGAAACCACCACGTTTTTCTAGAATTTCTAGTTGGTCCGTTGAAAATAAAGCGGATATTTTCTTTAAAAACGCAGACAGGTTTGGCCTATGTGGGTAATGACAAGCAAGTCCAATTTGAATGTGTTCAACGCCTGGTACTATCCAACCAATGTAGCCAGGCGCTATCTCACTATCAAGAAAAACATGTAAAACGTTTGGATTCAGTCCTGGCAGATCAGCAACAGCTATTTCACTTCCCAGAAGCCGCTGTTTTTTCGTCTGTAGCTGAAACAGTTTTGCTATTTGAGATTGTGCACCATCTGCGCCAATCAAATAGCTTGCTTTGATTGCCTGCTGTGGAAGAATGACTTCATGGTTATTTTGATAGGCTTGTCGAATATTGGTAGCTGTTTGAATGGTGACACCAGCATTTTCAGCAAGATCTGCCATGTGTTGCAACACATGGCAGGTGTTTGTTGCCAAAAAATAGTAATCGGGCGAAAATAAATCAATATGGGTTAAGTTTGGACTGTAAAGGCGTATCCCGCTGATTTTTTGGGTTAATTTTTCAGGCAGGTTGATTTTTTCTGCAATTTCTTTGACAAAAATTCCAGTACTTTGAGTGTATTCTCCAATTGATTTTTTGCGCTCAAAAAGCTGGGTTTTTAGGCCGTTTTTTGCTGCATTTAATCCGCAGCTTAATCCTGCAAAGCTGCCGCCAACAATGGCTAGATCAACAGATTTCATGTGTAATAAACTTGGTTGAAATATCGTTAAAAATCATTTATTTTCGTTAAATTTCTCTAAAAATCTACTAATTTATATAAAATTAACAAAGGCTTTTACCACACTTAGCCCCTCATCTTGATTGTTTTCCTCATTTTTTTATCGCAAAAGTTTTGCTGTGTTTTTGCTAATGAGTGCTACTAACTTGAGTAGTTGTTTCCTTAATAAGTGCTGCAAGATCATCAGCCAATTGGTTAACAAGTGCTGCTTGTTCTCCTTCTACCATAATCCTGACGACTGGTTCAGTACCGGAGGGACGCAACAACACCCTGCCGTGACCACAAAGCACTTTTTCGGCGTTAGAAATAGCTGATTTTATGGCTGGTTTTTCCAGATCAATTGGCTGATTAATTTGGACGTTAACAATTTTCTGAGGTAGCTTAATCATGTGGGCTTTGAGTTCATGTAGGCTTTGGTTGCGCTGGGCCATATCAGCAACAACTTGTATAGCAGCAATAATGCCGTCTCCTGTAGTGGTGGCATCACGACACACAACATGTCCAGATGCTTCTCCCCCTAAAAACCAGTGTTTTTTTGCAAGCTCTGCTAGAATGTGTCGGTCACCCACCTTGGTTCTGATAAATGGAATATCCAGTTCACGCAAAGATAGCTCAAGGCCTAGGTTGCTCATCAGTGTTCCCACGACACCGCCTTGTAATCGTCCTGATTCATGGCGGTGGCGAGCAATAATATAGACGATTTCATCGCCATCAACAATTTCACCCTGATGATCTACCATGATGACACGGTCACCGTCACCATCAAAAGCAACTCCCAGGTCAGCCTGCAACTCTACAACGGCTACTTGCAATGATTTAGGACTGGTTGAGCCGCACTTATCGTTAATGTTTAATCCATTTGGCTCGGTGTTGATTGATGTAACAGTGGCACCTAGCTCACGAAAAACATTAGGTGCAACATGGTAGGTTGCTCCGTGAGCACAATCGATGACAACATGTAGGCCGGATAAATTAGTGCTAATTGGTACGGTGCTTTTGCAAAATTCGATATAGCGTCCACTTGCATCATTAATACGCGTGACCTTGCCTAGTTGATTGTTTGCTACAATTTCCAGCGGCTTCTCAAGCTGGGCTTCGATCGCTAATTCAATTTGATCATCCAACTTTCCACCATCAGCACCAAAAAATTTAATCCCGTTATCATGATAAGGGTTATGTGATGCGCTGATGACAATGCCTGCTTGTGCTAGAAATGTACGTGTTAAGTAGGCAACAGCAGGTGTTGGCATGGGGCCTAGTAAGCTGATATTTACTCCTGCAGCCGACAAGCCAGATTCCAGCGCTGATTCAAACATATAACCTGATATTCGCGTGTCTTTACCGATTAAAATATGATTTCGGCCGGTATTACCAAATACCTTGCCAGCAGCCCAGCCTAACTTGAGCATAAAATCAGGTGTAATTGGCCATTGTCCAACTCGACCTCGTATGCCGTCAGTACCAAAATATTGCTTTTTCATGATATGTTGCCTATCTAATTTTCAGTTATTAAGGTTGGTTTTTAATAATTTTTTTATTCCGGCCAACCCTGTTACCATTTTAAGTTGTCTGGCGTGCCAAATATTTTACCATACGTAATCCTTCATCGCTGTTGTCATAATATTCTGGTAGAGATTTTACAGACTCAAATCCATATTTTTGATAGAAGCCCACAGTATTGACATGTTTTTTTCGCACCTCAAGGTGGATGGAGTGATAATCCAATTGGGCAGATAACCTAATGGTTTCATCCAGTAAAAATGACCCTATGCGTTGATTTTGGTAGGGTGTGTCGACCGCGATTGAATAAATCCTTGCAGGTTTGGGGTGTTTCGGGGTTAACAATATCACATAAGCAATAACTGAGCTTGTGTGTGTGGCAACCAAGGTGATGGCTTTGGCCTTATGGATAAAATAGCGCAGCCTTGAGGGTGAGAGCCGATCACTTTCAAAGCTTTTTTGTTCAATAATACTTAATGAGGG